>USKE01000090.1 GCA_900555165.1 uncultured Porphyromonadaceae bacterium
GTTACGGCCGAGCCTGTCACCAAGGCCCTTGTCCACGACCTCGTCGGCGCACTCTGATTCTCCGGTAAATAATCATATCGACATTGGAAACTGAAATTTCAAAACTCGGCGAATTCGGCCTGATTGACCGCCTTACCCGCGACATTCAGCTCAAGAATCCTTCGACACTCAAAGGGGTGGGCGATGACTGCGCTGTCCTTGAATACAAGGATACCGAAGTGCTTGTCTCGACCGACCTGCTTGTCGAGGGGATTCATTTCGACCTCACATACACACCGCTGAAACACCTCGGGTACAAATCGGCCATTGTCAATTTCTCTGACATATACGCCATGAACGGTCACCCGAGGCAGATCACCGTATCGCTTGCCGTTTCGCAGCGGTTTACCGTAGAGCATCTTGAGGAACTGTACAGCGGCATCCGCCTCGCATGCGAGATTTACGGGGTGGATCTTGTAGGGGGCGACACCACGTCGTCGCGCTCCGGACTCGTCATCTCCATCACCGCCATCGGTGACGCTCCCAAAGACCGCATCGTCTATCGTTCGGGCGCAAAGGATACCGACCTTATCTGTGTCTCGGGTGATCTTGGCGCGGCCTACATGGGGTTGCAGCTGCTTGAACGCGAGAAGGTGGCCTCTGCCGGGCAGAAAGATTTCCAGCCCGAGTTCGGCGGCAAGGAATATCTCATCGAGCGTCAGCTTAAACCTGAGGCCCGGCGCGATATCGTCAACGCCCTCGCCAATGCGGGCATCGTGCCCACCTCGATGATGGATATCTCCGACGGCCTTTCGTCGGAACTGCTCCATATCTGCAAGGCCAGCCATACAGGCTGCCGCGTTTATGAGGACCGCATCCCCATCGACTATCAGACGGCACTGATGGCCGAGGAACTCAACATGAACCTTGTCACCGCTGCCATGAACGGCGGCGAGGACTACGAACTGCTTTTCACTGTTCCCCTCCATGCCCACGACGAGATCAAGAAAGTGCCGGGTGTCCGCGTAATCGGCCACATGACCAAACCTGAACTCGGTTGCGCCCTCGTGACCCGCGACGGCAACGAGATGCAGATACGCGCCCAGGGCTGGAATCCTCTCGCCGACGACCAGACTCCCGACGCGCCAATGTAACCGGCATGTTCGTATTGCAGGCGTTGCCACTATATGGCGAAGGCTCTGCAAGGCCGTTGCGACATCTGCGGCAGGCCAAAAAAATCGCCGTATCACATAGCTGGTACGGCGATTTTTTGTAACTTTGCGGCAAATTCCCCCGGCGGGGGGCTTATAACAAGTTATCGAAAGATGATCAACCGTATACTGATACGTATCAAGGTTGTGCAGATGCTTTATTCATATCTGCTGACCCGTAGTGATTTCCGTATTGCCACAGCGCCGGTAAAAGACTCGCGTGACGGCAGATATGCACTCTGGCTATATCGCAACCTGTTGCTGACACTGCTCGAACTTGCAGGTTACAAGGTGAAGACGGGCGACTGGAAGTCGCCGATGGAATCGGTCGGAAACGCCAACGTGCTTTCAGAAAGCATCGTGGCCCGCGCGCTCGCCGCCGACACCGACGTGCGCCAGCTTATCGGCGCCGAAAACTCAGGCATTGACAGTCTTGACGGCGCAATGCTCAGAATCTATGGCAAAATCATAGAATCGGCGGTATATACCGATTTCCGCAAGAAACGCAAGCGTGACCTTGAGGAGGAAACGAAATTCTGGACTGTGGTGATGGCCACCGTCATCATGAAGGAGCCGCTTTTCGTCGAGGCCGCCCGCAAAAATCCCGAATTCACGCTCGCAGGTTATGAAATGGCATTCGCCATGCTTAAAGACACGCTCACGAGTTTCAATGATACACGTGCCTCGCTTGTCAACGCCCGCAAAGCCCTCGACACATCGCTTGAAAAGGCATACGACCTCTACCACGCCCTTCTTCTTCTGCCGGTGAACCTCACCCGTCTGGAGGCCGAGCGTCTTGAGAGCGCCAAAGAGAAATATTGCCCCACGCCTGAAGACCTCAACCCCAACATGCGGTTCGTGAACAACCGTTTCGTAGAGGCGATTGCGGCCCATCCCGCCATCGAGGAATACGCCAAGAAACACCCCATCTCGTGGGACAGCGACTATTTCCTGCTCAAGGAACTGATGGACAACATACGCGAGTCCGAGATATACAAGGAGTACATGGCATCCGACAGCCAGTCACTGGCCGCCGACTGCGATCTCTGGCGTCAGCTGCTCAAGAATGTCATCTACCCGTCAGACGCATTGGCCGAGGCTCTTGAGTCGAAATCGGTATACTGGAACGACGACCTTGCCATCATCGGCACATTCGTCACCAAGACCATCAGGCAGATGGCCGTGACCGGCAACCGCGAGATAAACCTCCTGCCCATGTTCAAGGATGAGGAGGACGCCCGTTTCGGACCCGAGCTGTTTGTCGACGCCGTAAACCACCGCGAGGAATATCGTGGCTATATCGATAAGTTCATCAACTCGAACCAGTGGGATCCCGAGCGCCTCGCGTTCATGGATATCGTGATTCTCATCACGGCAATCGCCGAAATGCTCAATATCCCGTCGGTGCCGGTGCCCGTCACCATCAACGAGTTCATCGAGATCGCCAACTATTACAGCTCGCCCCGCAGCGGTCAGTTCATCAACGGTCTGCTCTTCAGCGTCAGCAATTATCTGCGTGAAGAGGGCAAACTGCTTAAATAATCCTGCCGCGGAGCAGTCGGGCACCAGATTCTCTCCCGGAAAACAAAGAACTAATTCCCAAAACCAGAAAACAGAACCGAAATGTTATCAAATCTCATTACCCTCGATGCCGCCGCAGCCGGCCAGGGCTCAGGCTGGTCAAGCATGATCATGATAGTCCTGCTGATCGCCATCTTCTACTTCCTGATGATTCGCCCCCAGCAGAAGAAACAGAAGGAAATCAAGAAATTCCGCGAAGGTCTCAAGAAAGGTGACAAGATCATCACCGCCGGCGGTATCTATGGCCGCATCAAGGAGATCAAAGAGACCTCGATGATGATTTCGATAGCCAATGACGTGACCATCGAGATCGACAAGGGCTCGGTATATCCTTCGGCCGCTGAGGCACAGGAACAGCAGTCAGCCAAAGCCAACTGATCCCGCACCGGCAACCTCTAATGCAGGTGACAGTTCTTGCCGATGGATTCGCGTCAGTTATACGATAAAGTAAAAGAGGGCTTGCGCACCGTAAAGGGGCGCAATGCCCTCACTTTTCTTGTATTTCTGGCCATATCGGCGGTGTTCTGGGTGCTGATGGCGCTTAATGACGAGGTTCAGCACGACTATCGACTGAAACTCAAGATTGCCGGGTTCCCCGACAACATGACCATAATCTCCGGTGCAAATCCCACCGTCAGCGTTTCCGTCAAAGACAAGGGGAGCGCGCTGATGAAATTCACATGGAATACCCAGCCGGAGCTTACCGTCAACTATGACGAGTTCTCGAAAGCAGGTGACCATAACCTGCTCATGACGCAGGCGCAGCTCAATTCGGCCGTCAGGAACATATTCGGATCTTCAGCCACCATAATCGCCGTGCGTCCCGACTCGCTTTCGTTGCATTATACGACTAATCCGGGCGTACCGGTGAAAGTACGCATCGACGCCGATGTGCGCCCCGCTCCGTCGGCGGTAGCCTTCGGTCGCGTGACACTGTCGACCGATACGGTTATGCTCTATTCCAACTCAAAAGAGCGTTCACGAATAAAGACCCTTACCACACAGCCTATCATCCTGACAGGACTCACCGATACCGCGCATGTCTCGGCCGCGCTGATAGTGCCCCCCGGCATGCGCGCCGTGCCCTCGCAGATAAAGGTCACCATTCCGATAGAACCGCTTGTCACCAAGACCCGCAAGGTGGAAATCGCGCAGCGCAATGTTCCGGCAGGCAAACGCCTGGTGACATTCCCTTCCATGGCCGAGGTCGATTACCTTTTGCCGAAAAGCCTCTATAACAGTGACGCGTCGCCGGTAAAGGCTGTCGTTGACTTCAGTGCCTACAGGCCCGGTGGGAAAAAACTCCCCGTGACGGTATTGCCGTTGCCCAATTATTATCGGTTCGTTTCGGTCAGGCCGTCAGAGGTGGAATTTGTAATTGAAGAGAAATGATCCCCCGTTTAATCGCAATAACCGGCGGCATCGGCAGCGGTAAATCTGTGGTATGTCGCATTCTTGCGACCAAAGGATATAAGGTATATGACTGCGACTCGGAGGCCAAACGCATAATGGACTCTGACCCGCGCATAATCTCGGCGATAGGGGAGCGGGTATGTCGCGAGGCCGGGAGGCCTGACGGCGCCCTTGACAGAAAAATCCTTGCCGCCGCTGTATTTTCAGACCCGTCAAGACTGGCTGCCCTCAACGGCGTCGTACACGGAGCCGTAATAGACGACATAAAAGCATGGTGTGGCGCCCACACCGGCGCAGACAGACTGTTTGTCGAGACAGCCATCCTGTATCAGAGCAATCTCGACCGGATTGTTGACGAAGTCTGGGAGGTGACAGCCCCCGAGGAGGTGCGTGTGGCGCGCGCATGCCGCCGCGACAACGCCGATGCCGATGCTGTCAGGGCGCGTGTCGAGGCACAAAAAATATATGTCGAGACTCCGCATCCCGACATACATTACATTATCAATGATGACACTGCCCCGGTGTTGCCGCAGGTCAACAGCTTGTTGGCCCGGCCGGTGAGGGGATAAGTTCGAAATCGTCGGCATCGCTCCCCACGGGCAACTGTCGCCTGAACCGGGCCAGCGACTCGCGGCTGAACAGGGCGGTCACCGGTTCCGTCGGGTTTTCGGGCGTGGTTGACGCCACAGTGCGCCCCATAGCATCCACAATTAGTGTCAGTCCGTCGTAATTGCCATAATCATCGCGTCCCGAACGGTTCGCGCCCACTACCGGCACCTGGTTTTCTATAGCCCGCGCGCTCAACAGCTGTGTCCACGCGAATCCGCGGGCGTGAGGCCAGTTGGCGGCCACGAGCAACATGTCGTAACCGTGCTTGCGATTGCGGCACCATACCGGGAATCGCAGGTCATAGCAGATTATGAGTGCTATGTTCCATCCTCTGAACGATACCGTAGGCACCGTGCCGCCTCCGTGGGTGTAGATTTTGGCCTCGGGACTCAAGCAGAAAAGATGATGCTTGTCGTAGAATACGGTCTCGCCGTCAGGCTTGACGAAGAAACCGCGGTTGAAATAGCGCCCGTTGTCAGTGCAGAGGAAACTCCCGGCTATGGCCATGTCGCGTTTGGCGGCGAGTGCGCGCGCCCAAGTGACCGTAGCCCCGTCAGATGTCTCGGCAACGGCGCGCATGGCATCAGTATCGGCCATGAATGCTGTGGTGAACAGTTCCGGTAACACCGCAATATCAGTGCCAGCCTCAAGAGCGCTAATCAGCCGGGCGGCGTTCTCTATATTGCGTGCCGGGTCGGCCCACACTATGTCAAGCGGGATGGCCGCGACTTTTATCGTGTCTTTTGGCGTGTCACTCATCTGTCGTGAATTTTTCGGGATATTTACCGGTATAGGGGCGGTAGAAATTCTTTACCGCTCTGAGATCTGCGTCTATGTTGCCGGTGGGCTCGAACACCTCGGTCACGTAAATCCGTCGGGTAGGGAAGTCGATCGCCCCCAGACATATCGGCACGCCGGTTTCGTAAGCGATACGCAGGAACCCGGTATGCCAACGCGTAGTGCGCTTGCGCGTTCCTTCGGGGGTGATGGCCAGCACAAGCCGCGGCGACGAGTTGAAACGTTTTATGAGACTGTCGACAAGCGATACATGCTTGTTGCCGCGCTCGACCGGCACGCCGCCGATGGCGCGGAACAGGTAGCCCAGCGGGAAGAAAAACCAGCTTGACTTCATCAGGAAACCTGCCGATCTGTTCACAGACCGTATGGCAAGCTCGCCGAGAATGAAGTCCCAGTTAGAAGTATGCGGAGCCACGCAGATTATGGCTTTCGGATAGTCGGGAACGGAGATGTCTACCTTCCATCCGAACCATTTCAGTATACGCGCGGGCAGATTCATGCCTTGTCGGTATCGTTGCACTTCAGTTCACGCGCGGGTTTGGGCAGCGCGGAGTTGAGTTCGTGCACCAAATCCGTGACATGGCCGAGGAACTTCTCGCGGAACGAGGCGTATGCCTTGCGGTAATAGCGGCGGCGCGCCTTGTGGTACTCGCGGCCCGAGGGGAAATCTTCGGCAAGACGGTCGAAACTGAACGACACATTGCCGAGCGCAACCTCCTGGAGGTCGGCGGTGCGCACGATGATGTCGTCTATCTTATTCATGTCGACACCGGGTATGCAGTTACGGGCGATAAGGCACTCGCCGGCAAGGTCGGCGCATATTTTCCTGATCTCTTTCTTGAGGTCTCTGAGGTTAGCCATGAGTCAAAAAGTTTTTAGGCTGTTGTGAAATTATTGTGTTTCCAACGCACGGCGTAGAGCGGCGATGGTCGGTGGTATTTTTATCACAGGGTTGTATCCCTGCTGTGATTTGTTGTTATGTGATGTGCGCACGGGGCGCGGTATGGCAAATTCTTCACCGAGGACTTTTGTCACCGCGTCGCGGAATTTGGCGGGATGTGTGCTTGCAATCACGAGCCCTTTTTCGCCGGTTTTCAGTTCGCGGCGTGCCGCGCCGTAGGCGGCGGCTGTCTGCGGGTCAAGTATAACCGATGCCGTTCGGGCGGCCTCCTTCATCGTGGCTGCGATAGCGGCGTCAGTGAGGGCCACGCCACTGACATCTTTGCGCAAACGGGTTAGGTCGCCGCTGTACATGTCTATGATGCGTGCGAGATTCGACGGATTGCCTACATCAAGGGCACTGGCGAGAGTCATAAGGGCACGGCGCGGACGCATACCCCCGGTACGCAGATATTCAACAAATACGTCGTTGGCATTGTTGGCGGCGATGAATCGTTTTACAGGGAGTCCCATCTGTTTCGCCATCAGGGCGGCTGTCATGTTGCCGAGATTCCCGCATGGCACCGAAATCACGGTTTCTGTTTCCGGGAACCGGGCCTGCATGGCGGCATAGCCGTAGAAATAGTAGATGATGGCAGGCAACTGGCGCAACAGGTTTATCGAGTTGCCCGATGTGACCCGGCGGTCGCCCGTCTCGCCGGCGTTTTCAAGCAGAATCTGTTTTACCAGGCTCTGGCAGATGTCGAAACTGCCGTCTACCTCTATGGCAAGTACATTGCGGCGCCCGGCAAATTGTGTGATCTGTTCGGGCGAAAGCTTGCGGCGCGGGTAAACCACCACGACGCGTGTCGATGCCGACCGCTCGAAACCGTTTGCCACCGCGCCCCCCGAATCGCCTGAGGTGGCGAGTATGATATCGCGCCTTAGACCGTGCGCCGGATCGAGCAACGGCAGCAGACGAGCCATGAACCGCGCGCCTATGTCGTTGAACGACATGGTGGGGCCGTGGAACAGTTCAAGCGAGCAGATGTCGTCAGAAAGCGCGCGTACCGGAATGTCGAAGTTCAGCGCGTCATCCACAATCTGTTTCAGCTGGGTGGGGGGTATAATGTCGCCCAGCAGTGTGGTCATCACAATATATCCGATCTCGCGGGCCGACATTTCCGCAATATTGTTGAAAAGAGCCTTGGGCAACCGGGGCAGAGTGTCAGGCAGATATAGGCCGCCATCAGGCGCCAGCCCGTTGACAATGCCACGTGCGAACGAGACTTTTTCAGATTTTCCGAGTGTCGAATGAAGTATCATGTCAGACTGTTACGGCTACGTATCCGTCTTGTGAATGTGATGGTGCCGGCTTGTCGATCCGCTACAAATTTACAGAAATTTTTCAGCGATGTCAACAGTGTCGCCATAAAATTTTCAAAATTTTCAGACCTGCGGTTTTTTTTGTAATTTCGCGCTTTAAACATCACAGCCGGCCATACGGCTCAATAAAAAACATTCCCGACATGAAATCACAGCCCGAAATACTTGACGCGGTCATGGCCGCGGGATCTTCAAAAGTAGCCCTGGCCACTCAACGAGCAAATCTGCCGAGACTCACGGTACTGTCGGTAATGGCAGGGGCGTTCATAGCTCTCGGAGGGGCGCTTTCGGTAATTATCGGTTTCGGTTTTCCGGAGTTCTCCGCGACAAATCCCGGTTTGCAAAGGTTATTGAGCGGACTGGTGTTTCCGGTCGGACTGGTGCTTGTTGTGACTTTCGGTGCCGAGCTGTTCACCGGTAACAATGCCGTGCTGATGCCGGGTGTATTGCAACGCCGATATAGTGTGGGTGCCGTGCTTGGCAACTGGACCATAGTGTGGCTGGGCAATTTTGCTGGCGCGTTGCTGTTCACCTATTTCCTTGTGGCGGGGGCCGGGGGGTTTTGAGGCGCCCCCTACGGCCCAAGCTCTC
>USKE01000091.1 GCA_900555165.1 uncultured Porphyromonadaceae bacterium
TCCTTATCCATGACTCGCAGCTGCAGGCCAAGATGTTCGAGATTCTCGGCTTCACCCCCGAGAAGGCTCAGGAGCAGTTCGGGTTCCTGATGAACGCATTCAAATACGGCGCGCCCCCTCACGGCGGTCTGGCATACGGTCTCGACCGCTGGGTGAGCCTGTTCGCCGGTCTCGACTCAATTCGCGACTGCATCGCCTTCCCCAAGAACAATTCGGGCCGCGATGTCATGCTCGACGCTCCCGCGGCTCTTGACCAGAAACAGCTCGACGAGCTCCAGCTGGCTCTCGACCTCAAGGAGAAATGATTCACGACGACATAATTGCCGTAATAGAGGAAATCTGCCCGCTTGCCGGCCAGGAGTCTTGGGATAACTCCGGGTGGCAGGTGGGCTACCCCTCTGATGTCACCACCGGTGTGGTGCTGTGTGTCGATGTCACCGAGGAGATCATAGCCGAGGCTGTGGCCCGAGGTGCCAATCTCGTCATAGCGCACCACCCCCTGCTGTTCCGCGGTGCAAAGCGCCTTACCGGCCGCGACAGGGTGGAGCGGTGTGTGGCGGCGGCCTTCAGGAGCGGCGTGTCGGTCTACAGCGCCCACACCTCGTGCGACTGCGCCCGTGAAGGTGTGTCGGTCGAGATGGCCCGCATGCTCGGCCTGGAGTATGTGGCGCCCCTTGAGGAATCTGGGCTCGGCGCCGTGGGGCTCCTGCCGGAGCCACTGCCGTGGCGCGATTTCGTGACGCGCGTCAAGATGGCTTTCGGCACCGAGGTGGCGCGTGTCTCGCGTCCGGCCACCGAGAACCTGACCGTGCGCCGCGTGGCGCTTTGCGGCGGGTCGGGCGGCGATTTTGCCGCACGCGCCTCAGGCGTGGCCGACGTGCTGGTCACTGCCGACTGCAAGCACAATTATTTCCTTGACAATACCGGCGACATTCTGCTTGTCGATGCCGGCCATTTCGAGACCGAGCAGTGCACAAAACAGATTTTTTATCGCGCTATTACAGAAAAATTCCCTAACTTTGCAGTCTGGAAATCAGCCGCCGAAAAAAATCCGGTGCTTTATCTGTGAGCGCGGCCGGTTTCGATGTCATAAACAGCAACCAAGAATTGCAAGACGTTAGCATGGCTACTGAAAAAAATAAACCTGAATCTCTCTCGGTTGAGAGCCGTCTGAAATCGCTTTACAAGCTCCAGACCATTCTCAGCGAAATTGACCGTATCAAAACCATCCGCGGCGAGCTCCCCCTTGAGGTGAAAGACCTTGAGGACTCTCTCGTTGGTCTGCAGACCCGTATCACTAACTACGAGAACGAGATCGCCGACCTGCGCAACCGTCTCGCCGAGGAGAAGGCCAAGATCGCCGACTCGCAGCAGAAGATTCTGCGCTATAAAGAACAGCTCGACAACGTGCGCAACAACCGCGAGTTCGACCTGCTTTCGAAAGAGGTAGAGTTCCAGAGCCTTGAGATAGAGCTCAGCGAGAAACATCTCGGCGAATACAGCCGCCAGATCGAGCAGAAACAGGCCGAAATCGAGGCCACACGCGAGAAGGTCATCGACCACGAGCATGTGCTTGCCGAGAAACGCACCGAACTGCAGGAGATCGTGAACGAGACCCGTCAGGACGAGGAGCGTCTGCGTCAGGAGGCCCAGGATGTAGAGCCTCTTATCGATGCCCGCACTCTTTCGGCATTCAAACGCATCCGCAAGAACGCCCGCAACGGTCTGGGCGTCGTTTACATCCAGCGTAACGCCTGCGGCGGCTGTTTCAACCGTATTCCGCCCCAGAAACAGCTGGAAATCAAGATGCGCAAGAAAATCATCGTCTGCGAGTATTGCGGTCGTATCCTCATCGACCCCGAAATCGCGGGCGTTACCGAGGAACCCGCGAAATAATCCGCGCTCCCGGCTGCGCGACGGTAAGCAAGCCTGCGATGACGGCGGTCATAAGGTACAGCCACGAAATGGCACGGCGATGGGATGCCTTTGTAAAGGCATCCAAGAACGGCACATTTCTGTTTTACCGCGGCTATATGGATTACCATGCCGACCGCTTTAAAGACAATTCATTGATAATCACCGACGATAATGGCGAGTGGGAGACAATCCTGCCCGCCACTGTCGATTCTGACGGTTGGCTTGTGAGTCATGGCGGCCTCACCTACGGCGGATTCGTGATGACGCCCAGCACCAGGGCGCAGGATCCGCTGGTCTGGTTCGATGCCCTGCGCCGTTATGCGCGCCATAACGGCATCAAAGGGATAAAATATCGCCCGACTCCTTATATATATCACACCATGCCGGCCGATGAAGACCTGTACGCCCTTTTCCGCAACGGCGCGCAGATAGATTATTTCAATCTGGCGACTGTGGTGACTTTACCTGACACTGTTTCATCGCGCCTGGGCAAACGGGCCGTGAAACGCGCCCGTAAATTCGGAATAACGGTTGAAGAGACGGTGTCGGTTGCAGATTTATGGCAAATCATCGTCGATGACCGGCGCCGTCGCCACAACACGGTCCCGGTGCACAGTTATGCCGAGATGGAATTGCTGCACGGGCGGTTTCCCGAAAATATAAGGCTTTTTGTGGCCCGTAAGGATGGTGCTATCGTGGCCGGAGCCGTGGTATATGTGATGCCTGAGAGCGGCGTGCTCCATCTGCAGTATGCCGCCGCCACCGAAGAGGCCCGCGACAGTTATGCTGTCGATGCCATTTACCACAGCCTTGTCTTTGAAGTATTCCCCAGTTATAGATATTTTGACTTCGGTACCTCTAACGAGGCTCACGGCCGTTTCCTCAATACCAACATGACGGCGCATAAAGAGGAGTTCGGGGGGCGTTCGGTGGTATACCAGTCATATTCCCTTGAATTCTGAGCTGTCGGCATAGTGGCATATTGTCGTTGCGATAACGCCGCAGTCATATCGTTCCATACGGTGTCTGTTGAATAATCTGTCTGTTGAATAATTTGAGTTTTTTGCCACATATTGAAAAATTATTATTGATTTTTGGTCGAAAATAACTAACTTTGTGCCTCGGAACGCGCAAATACACACGGCACGTAGTTTTGTGCAGTTTTTGCGCCACGTCTCATTAATCAGTCTATGAAGTTACTTCAAGCAAAACTCGCTAAGTATACTGCTCCTCAGCAGGCCAAGGCAGCAGGGGTATATCCCTATTTCAGGGCCATATCGTCAGAGCAGGAACCCGAGGTCGTGATTAACGGCCGCAAGGTGCTCATGTTCGGCTCAAACTGCTATTCGGGTCTGGTGAGCGATCCCCGCATCAAGGAGGCCGCCATCGAGGCGACTAAGAAATATGGTACCGGTTGCGCCGGTTCACCCTTCCTCAACGGCACGCTCGACATACACAAGCAGCTTGAGCACCGTATCGCCGAATATATCGGGAAAGAGGATGTGATGGTGTATTCTTCGGGCTTTGAGGTGAATCTTGGCGTAGTGAGCTGTCTCACCGGCCGCGAAGACTATATCATCCGCGACGAGCAGGATCATGCATCGATCATCGAGGGCTCGCGTCTGGCATTCTCGCCCGTGCTCAAGTACAAGCACAACGATATGGAGAGCCTGGAGAAACAGCTCCAGAAATGTGAGCCCGACAAGGTGAAACTCATTGTCACCGACTCGGTGTTCTCAATGGAAGGCGATGTGGCCAACCTGCCCGAGATTGTGCGTCTGGCCAAGAAATATGACGCCACCGTGATGGTCGACGAAGCTCACGGTATAGGTGTGTTCGGCAACGGCGGCCGCGGTGTGGTAAACCATTACGGCCTTACAGACGATGTAGACCTTATCATGGGCACATTCTCCAAATCGTTCGCATCGCTCGGCGGTTTCATCGCCTGCGACAAGGAGATTACCAACTATCTGCGTCACCACTCGCGCTCATATATCTTTACCGCCTCGATTACCCCGGCATCCACGGCAGCGGCGCTCAAGGCAATCGACATTCTCGAGTCTGAGCCCGAACGCCAGGAGCATCTCTGGGAAATCACCGACTTCGCGCTTGAAGGTTTCCGCAACATGGGCTGCGAGATCGGCAACACAACCACCCCGATTATCCCTCTGTTTGTGCGCGATGACTACAAGACCTACGGCATCACGCGTGACCTTTTCAACGAAGGGCTCTTCGTGAACCCCGTGGTGTCGCCGGCTGTGGCACCCCAGGATACGCTGATTCGTTTCAGCCTCATGGCCACCCACACCCGGGAACAGGTGGAGTTCGCGCTTGAAAAGATTCAGAAAGTATTCCGCGCATATAACCTTATTCCCTGAGAATAAGACACGATAGTCTCCCGCGTGCGGGAGGATATGTCCCCGTAGTTCAATGGATAGAATATCGGATTCCGGTTCCGACGATTAGGGTTCGACTCCCTACGGGGATACAACAAAAACCGCAGCCAGCAGAAAAGCCGGTTGCTGTTTTTGTTTGCCCAGGGGCAAGAAAGGGGGTGGAGAGCTTAGGGTCTTTAGGGTCTTTAAGGTCGCTAAAGACCCTAAAGACCCTATGACTTTGGTCAGGGCTGCTGGGGGGTGAGGGTGACGTCGAGTTTGGGGTAGGGGAAGTGGATGCCGTGGGCGGGGAGCTCGTTATAGAAACGCTCGTTGTAATAGAAGAATACGTTCCAGTAGTCTGATGTCTTGGCCCAGGCGCGCACCTGCAGGTTCACGGCCGATGCAGCCAGTTCGTTTACCAGAACCTTGGGCGTGTAGTCGATGCTCGGGCGCAGGGCGCGCAGGTCGGCGTCGCGTTTTTTCTCGCGTAGTTCATATTCTTCCTTTATGCGGCGGTGACGGTGCATGATTTTGTCCCACAGCGAACGTCTGGGTGCGCTGTGGCCGGTTGCCTGAGAGCCGTCGGCGCCATTGTCCACTGGTGTAGTGTCATCATCGTCATCTGGCAGATTAACGCAATCGCCTGTCTGGGTGTGGCAGATGGAGTTGTCTTCTGATACCGTGACGTCTGTGATGGTTTCAGACTTTGTGCCGGGCATGATGCGTTCGTCGGCCTCGAACATGGTGAGTATGGCGTCGCGTGCGGCATTGACATCGTCGCCGTAGGTAATGTCGATTGACCAGGTGACACGTCTGTATTTCTCTTTCGACCAGTTGTTTACCGAGCCGGTCGACAGCGGTCCGTTGGGGATGGAGATCGATTTGTTGTCGAACGTGGTGATGATGGTGGCGAATATCTGTATCTCGCGCACGGTGCCGGCATAACCCTGCACCTCAATGTAGTCGCCGATGCGGTATGGCTTGAGGAACAGTATCAGCACGCCCCCGGCAAAATTCTGCAGCGTGCCGCTCAGGGCCATACCGATTGCGACGCCGGCCGATGCGAACAGTGCCAGGAACGACGATGTTTCGATGCCGAGAATACCGATTACCGTAACTATAAGGATGAAATACAGCACAATCCTTATCAGCGACAGCACGAAGGTGCTCAGTGAGCGGTCGACATTGCGCCTGATGAAGATAGTGCCTACAAGCCGGTATATCTTGTTGATGACGAAACGGCCGAGGTAAAAGACAACTATCGCTATTGTAAGGTTTATGGCGAAGTTGACCATGTCGTGCGCCAGCCTGTCGACCAGATCGTTGAACGATAGCGATTTCAGTTCGCTCACATCTTTTGTGATGTCGGCGATTTTGGTTGTGTCGGCGGGTGTTGAGGTCGGGAAAAGATTCTGTATCATCTGCCTTGGGGTAAGGTTGCTGTAAAAGTGTCGGTGATGGGGTTAGAGAGAGGCCGATGCCACGTCGCTGTACCAGTCGAGAGTCTTGTAGTTGTGCTGCCGTGCCGGGTCGGCGAGCGTGCCGACGTAGACCGACAGGCCGCAGTGGGCGCTGATGTCGAAACGGTTTATCATGTCTATGCCCGGTGTGGCACCTTGGTATGGCACGGCATCGTGCAGGGCCTGCCTGAGAAGTGTGACCTCGGCGGGACTGAGGCCGGAAAGATTGTTGATATAATCCTCCAGGTCACAGTAGTTACCGGGTGCGCTGCGCGGTGCAAATTCCTGCAGCCGGGTATCGGCGGGGAGGGTGGCGCCGGATTCGTAAGCGCCCCTGAGTAATGTACCGAGACCGGACAGCCGCGAGGTGTCTATTACCGATATGGTGCATCCGTATGAGTCATCGGTGCGCGGTGCCGAAGACCGGTAGGGAACGTATGCGGCGTCATAATGCCCGAACACCGTGCGGGCTATCTCAGTGAAATCAGGCTCGGGCGCCACAAGCATCGGCAGTGTCAGGTCGTATTGCATGCCGTTCGAGGGGAGTTCAGCCGCCGATGCCACTATGGTGCCCGTGGCATTCCGCAACTGATAGGCCACTTCGACCGAGGCCATGAAACAGCAGTCGAAATAGATGTAATCGAACGTGCGGTCGCCAAGCACGTCGGCAAGCGAGGTGATGCTCATGGTGTACCGCTGGTCGTCGGTGGGGCTGTCTATGCCGAACGAGCGCGGCGCGGGTGTTTGCCGGGCCTCAGGACCGTCGACACCCTCGTTCCACCACCCCGAGGCATGGCTCCAGAGTACGAGGCCGTATCGGTCGGCCGGGGCGACCTGTTTCATGTCGTCTATGACGCGGCGCATCCTTGTTTCTGATACCGAGAGCTCGGAGGCATCGTAATCCTTGAGCGTGACGAGTCCGTCGGGTGTGACTTCAAGCAACGAGGCCGCGCCATGGTTCCACCGGGGCTGATGATATACGATTACCCGGGCGTCACCCAGTCCTGTTATAGCGGCCGCGGTGCACATCTCTTGCAGGTCTTTGTCATCGAACCCTTTGCCTTCGTACACTGAGCCGAGCGAGTTGTATGCCTGCATGTATACAAGCACCGTGCGCGGTGCCTTGTCTGAGGCCGGTGGAACAGGATCAGGGTCATCCGCGCCGCACGACACCAGTGTTATGCCCACGACGGCCGCCAGTAGTATGAGAGAGAGTATCCGTTTCATGTTAAGCAGTGTCATTTACGGTCGGTGGCGCCGTATGTACCTTTCAGCATGTCGCCCTTGATCATTGTTGCGCTTGCCGCGGCGCGTTTTTCGGTCACGGCGGTGGGCAGCGTCACTGAGTCGGCCAGAGCCGACACGCCGGTGCCGTTCCACAACGGCTTTATGCCGAGCATGTCAAGAATCGTCGGATAGATGTCGACCTGGTCCATCTGCCTGTCGGCCTTCCCCGGCCTCGGCGCGTTCAGCAGTATCAGCGGCACATTGCTGTCGGGCTCGATAAGTGAGGCGGCTACCTCTGAGTTAGAGCGCATGTTCTTGCGGTACGAGGCCAGCGCCTCGTGGTCGCCCATTATGGCCACCATGGTACGCGGCCAGTCGGCGCGCGAACGCAGGTAGTCGAGCAGCTCGCCGATTGCGCCGTCGGCATAGTTGACCGATGTCACATATTCGGCGAAATAGCGCGGGTAGGAATCCTTCAGCGATATGGTGCGTTTCTCTTCCGGAATAATGAACGGGAAATGGCTCGACATTGTGGCCACCTCCACCACGGCTTTCTCACCTTCGGGCCAGACCTCGCCGTTTCTGAGCATGGTAAGGAGCTGGCCGATGAAACTTTTGTCAGACGGGCTGGTGTTTTTCCCGAAATGCTCTGATGCGTCCCACGAGTCGCGATAGAATGTGTGCTCGAAACCGAAAGCCTGCGCCACACGTTTCTGGTTCCACATCACGGGTCGGGCACCGCTGAATATATACGATGTGGCGCCGTTGGCACGTTTCATCTCCTTTACCAGCGACGGGTAGTCATTTGTGTCATACTTCATGGCGTAGACCATGTCGGTGGTGGGCAACAGGCCGGTGAGCGTGATCAGATGACCGTCGATACTGCGTCCGGCGCCTACCTGCGAGCGGAACCTTGGCATCATCCATGTGGCCGAATCGGCCAGCCAGCGGTTTAGGTTCGGGGTTATCTCCTGCCCCTCGATGGATTTGCCGAGTGTCCACCCCTCAAGCGACTCCACCAGGATTATCACCAGATTGTCGCGCGTCAGCGAGTCGGGGGCGGCGGCCATCGCCGGGGCGACTGCCCGCCGGTATGAGGCAAGCCATTCGCGTGCAGCGGCGGTTTCGGCCGCCGACGGGGTGTCGGAGGTCGACTGCAGGTCGGCAATGAACGCGCAGGGCAACGTATAGGCTACCGGGTAGGTGGAGTGCATCGAATAGTTCCCTTTCAGGTACTTGATGTCGTTTATCATTCCGCCGTGATGGCACAGCCCTGTTATCCAGCAGACGACGGTCATTACAGCCAGGGTGAGCAGATATGGTGCAGTGCGGTTCTGCCTGTGGTGCTGGCCAAGTGTGGCCTGGCGCCGTTGCCATTTTGTGGTCGAGCGGTGCATGAGCCACCAGCCCATGGCGGTTATCAGCGG
>USKE01000092.1 GCA_900555165.1 uncultured Porphyromonadaceae bacterium
GTTCTCCTTCATGCCCTCGAGGGTATCGGTCTTGCCGTTGATAGCGGCCTCGTTGAGCACCTTGGTGGTCTCCTGGAACGATGCGGCCGACATGAACGACGAGGTCTGCAATGCGGCGCGCGTGATGCCCTGGAGAATCTGCTCTGAGGTGGCGGGGATGGCGTCGCGCACGCTGACGATGCGGAGGTCGCGGCGTTTCAGGGCCGAGTTCTCGTCGCGGAGCTTGCGGGCGGTGATGATCTGGCCGGGACGGAGGGTTTCCGAGTCACCGGCGTCGACAACCACTTTCTTGCCCCAGATGCGGTCGTTCTCGTCCATGAAGTCGCGCTTGTCGACGATCTGCTGTTCGAGGAACGAGGTGTCGCCCGGGTCTACGATGTTGACCTTGCGCATCATCTGGCGCACGATAACCTCGAAGTGCTTGTCGTTGATCTTCACACCCTGCATGCGGTAAACGTCCTGCACCTCGTTCACGATATACTCCTGCACGGCCGTGGGGCCCATGATGTTGAGGATGTCGCTGGGGGTGATGGCGCCGTCAGAGAGCGGTGTGCCGGCACGCACGTAGTCGTTCTCCTGCACGAGGATCTGTTTCGACAGGGGCACGAGGTATTTCTTCTCCTCGCCGAGTTTCGAGGTCACCGAGATCTCGCGGTTACCGCGTTTCACCTTGCCGAAGTGCACCTCGCCGTCGATTTCCGACACGATGGCGGGGTTCGACGGGTTGCGGGCCTCGAACAGCTCGGTCACACGGGGCAGACCGCCGGTGATATCGCCGGCGCCGCCGCTCGACGAGCGGGTGATCTTCACGAATACCTCGCCGGCCTTGAGGTCGGCGTCCTCGTCGAACATCAGGTGGGCGTTCACGGGGAGTGCGTATGTCTTGAGCACGTTGCCCTGGGCGTCGATGATCTTGGCCTCGGGCACCTTGGTGCGGTCTTTCGACTCGATGATGATCTTCTCGCGCAGACCCGACTGCTCGTCGGCGTCGACGCGGTAGGTGACGTTCTCGATAAGGTTCTCGTAACGGAGCTTACCGGCAACCTCGCTGACGATAACGGCGTTGAAGGGGTCCCATTCGCAGATTACGTCGCCCTTCTTCACGGTGTCGCCGTCCTGGTAGTAGAGTTTCGAGCCGTAGGGGATGTTGGCCGAAGTGAGCATCATGCCGGTCTTGGGGTCGAGGATGCGCATCTCGGCCAGACGGCCGATGACAACCTCAACGGGACGTCCGTCGGGGCCGACTTCGTCGGTTGTGACTGTGCGGAGCTCCTCGATCTCGAGCTTGCCTTCGTAGCGCGAGGTGATGGTAGATACGGCCGCGATGTTCGAGGCCACACCACCGACGTGGAACGTACGCAGTGTAAGCTGTGTACCCGGCTCACCGATTGACTGGGCGGCGATGACGCCGACTGCCTCGCCCTTCTGCACGGGGCGGTTGGTGGAGAGGTTGCGGCCGTAGCACTTGGCGCAGACGCCGTGTTTCGACTCGCAGGTGAGCACCGAGCGGATCTCGACAGACTCGATGGGCGATGCGTTGATGCGGTCGGCGGCGGCGAGGGTGGCGAGGTAGGCCACGCGCTGGGTGAGCCAGAGGCGCAGGTCGGCAACGTGGGCCTCATGCTCGTATGACGAGACGGCCTTGCACCAGCCCAGGTCATCGCCAGCCCGCCAGAGTTGGCCGTTTACTTTCGCCGAGGGGCGCACCAGCAGAGCATATTCGTCTACAAAGTCGAGCAGGCGCGGATACACCTCGGCCCGGAACCAGGCGAAACGCTCTTTGTAACGTTCGATGAACCCGGGTGTTTCAGCAAGCCGGTCGAACATGTCGTTCATCCACAGGCCGCCGTCGTATGCACGCGGGGCGAAACCGCTCCCTGTCGACTCGGTGAGGTTGAACGAGGCGTCAAAATCCCACACCGGGCCGCACATCCACTTGCAGTCGTCGCCAAGACGCTCCTTATGCAGATAGAGGCTCTTGGGGTGGCCGATCTCGCCGTTCAGCACGATATTGTAAAGCATCACATAGTCTACGAAACTGTCGAGGTCGAACGCCTCGAAACCGCGCCCCTGTGTCACCAGGCTCTCGGCATGGTTGTAATCGGCCCTCCACTGGGCCAGTTTCTCCTCGGGGGTGCCCCACGAGGGGTTATCCTCGGCGAGTTCGTCAAAGTCAGGATCCTTCACCATCACAGGCAGATGGTATTTGTCCGAATAGAACTTGTATTTTTCGTCATACTCGGTGCTCAGCTCAAGCAGGATGCCTTCCTCTTCCTCGATGTCGACACTGGCACCGCCGATCCCCACCTTCTCGGTGAGCATGAACGCCCCCAGGTCGTGGCCGTTGAACGTCACCTCGCAGGGCACGATGTGGTTCGCCCAGGCAATGCCGAGCTCACGCGCCAGCCACATGGCCACGGCGTTACGCATCAGCGAGGGGTCTATGTAGTTGGCCAGCAACACATAGCTCTTGGCCTTCTTCATGCCGCCGAGCGAAATCTTCTTGTCGAACTTCAGGCGCATCGGTTTCTTGGGCATCCACCAGGTGGAGTTTCCGCGCCCTTTCACCGTGACATCGCACTGCGCAAGGTCATCGATGTAACCGTTACCCTCGATCGAGATAAGCGCGTCAAGATAGAGTTCCTTCTCCTGCACCTGTGTCAGACCCGGGTCGCCGGGAATATCTATATGTATGCGCGGCACGGAGGTATGGCGCAGGTCGATATGGTCAATCGCAGCAACCTCCATCGACAGCGGGTCGCCTTCGCCCGCAAACTGCGCCACCTTTATGCCTCCGGCATCTATGTGGCGGCACTCCACATCACCCTCAAGGCGCTGGAAACCGCCGTCGGTGCGGTATATGTGTGTCTGGGGCACTTCGGCGCCGAGGCTCATGGCAGCCATCGCTGTCACCACAGAAAGCATCAGTCTCTTCATCTTACAGTAACTTTAAGGGTTTCACGGTCGTTTACAGTCACGAGGTATGTGCCGGGAGCCAGCGACCGCACGGTCAGCGAGCCATCGAAACGTCGGTCGGCCACCACACGCCCCTGCATGTCGGCCACCAGGCAACGGCTGCCGCAGGGCGCGCCGTCAATCATTATACCGTCTGCGGCAAGGTGTATCGCAAGGGTGCCTGCACTTTCCGGGCCGTCAAGAGAAACGAAATTATGACGCACGTATGTGAGGTCAGAAATCCCTGCGACCTCATAGGTGCAGGGGGTGGTTTCACCGCCAGCCGAAACAGACAGGTTGCTGTCGTGCAGGCGCCATTCCAGGCCGTCGGCCACCTCATAGAAAGCCTCTGTGCCGTCTGAAAGCCCGACACGCAGGCACAGTGTGCCGCTGTCGGCGGCGTCAGCCGAAATTGCCGCAGCGATGGCGGCCAGGGTTATGATTGGTTTGAGTTTCATGATAACAGGGTGGGAGGGGATTGGGGATGTAACGTATGTGACGTATGTAACTTATATGGCTGATGTATAGGGGGGAGGGGGACACTCAGAGACGTATCTTCAGGGCCTTGGCGGGGCCTGAAAGCGTATAGCGGGCTACCGAGGCGGGCATCAGTGCCGTGTGCCCCATGCCTAACGTGAGCGTTTCGCCGCCCGGGACACAGACAGTAAGCGAGCCACCCACAGCCATAAGAATATGGAACGACTCGCCGCCGTTATCAACGGTGACAGGCATCCCGCCGGCAAGGGCGAGGGAGTCAGCCGTGAAAGCGCACCCGCCGTGAAACTGTCGCAGCTCACTGCACCCTCAGTCGACCGGTCGTAGACACGTGCCGTGGGGGTGTTGCGCCACGAGGGGGTGCCGAAATCAACCGACTGGCGCCCCTGCTCGATGTGCAGTTCGCGCGTATTGCCGTCGGCGTCGCGGCGGTCGAAGTCATAGAGGCGGTAGGTAATGTCGCTCTCCTGCTGAATCTCGGCAAGCAGATTGCCGGTGCCGATGCAGTGTATGGTTCCCGCCGGGAGGAAATAGAACTGCCCGGGTGCGCTATCGTGGGCGCTTACCAGGTCAAGCAGAGTCCGGTCGGCCACATGACGCATGAAAGTAGCCTCGTCGGTCACATCCTTGAAGCCGCTGTAAATGCGCGCGCCCGGCAGGGTGTCGATCACATACCACATCTCCGACTTTCCGCGGGCCCCAGGCCCCGAGAGGCGGCGCGCCGTAGCGTCGTCGGGGTGCACCTGCACCGAGAGGTCTTTGTGGGCATCGATAAGTTTCACCAGCAGTGGGAAACGGTAGCCGTAGCGCTCGACGACGCGGCGCCCGAGCAACGCCTCGCCATAGCGTCCGCAAAGCTCGGGGAGGGTCAGGCCGCGCAGCGGACCCCGGTCGACCACCGACTCATGGCCCGGCATGGCCGAAATCTCCCAGCTCTCGCCCACCCTCGCGTCGTCGGCCACGGTGTCGCCTTTCAGACGGGGTATGAGACTGCCGCCCCATATTACCTCTTTGTAACGGGGAACAAAAGTGAGTGGTGCGGTCAGTGTCGACGGTTGTGCCATTTCGTGCGCAAAGTTAGCTTATTCTTAGCGTATACCCAAAATTTGCATAAAAAAAGGCGGTGTGTCGCACGACACACCGCCTGAGCAAAGCAATTTCGTCTATTATTTAACGAGTGCTTGAAAGTAATCCTGTCTTTTTATGCGCGTGATCAGCGGATGACCTTGGTCACCTTGTTGCCCTGGCGCATGATGTAGAGGCCGTTCTCGGGGTTGGCAACGCGCACACCCTGCAGGTTGAAGTATTCAACGGGGGCGTTCACGTCAGCCTCGATGTCGCTGATGGCGTTTTCGATCTTGCCGGTAACTTTCACGGCGTCGATTTCCCAGGTGGGAGCGGTAGCGTCGGTCGAGGTATATTTCCAGCCGAGCTGAATCTTCTTGTCCTTGAACTGGTCGAGGTCATATTCACCGGCCTCGGCGAACTTGGTGAAGTTGCCGCTCACGCCCTCATAAGAAGGCCATGCCTGAATGGGGAGCTGTACAGACCAGTCCATGTTCTCTTCACGTACCCAGAGCGACAGCATCTCGGCGGGCTCGATGGTCTTGGCGTGGCCGAGGGCATGCTTGAATGTCAGCACGATCTCGTTGCGGTTGGTGAGGTCCATGACGGGCGATACGAGATAAGCACCTTCTACGGCATTGGCACCGTCGGCATAAGCAGAAGCCTTCATGCAGCTGAAACCGGCATCATGCTGCCATACGTTCTTGCTGTCACCGAATACATTGTCGGCGAACGTGAAACCACAGGCATCATTCTCAAAATCAGCGCTGAGGATGAGGTTCTCGTCGGGAGTAGGAACAACGGGGGTATCACCACCTTCGCCCGGTTCGCCATAAATGGTCACCGATGCCAAACGGATCTGACCGGCTTTGGTCTCGCCGTCTGTACCCATGGTGGCGTTGTCGCCTACAGTGAATGTAACCTCGGTGGCATCGCCTTCCCATACGATTTCGGTGTCACCCGCGGCCTGAGCGGGGTTGAGAACGCCTACAGAGGGTTCGAACGTGGTGTAACGGAATGAGGCGTCAGATGCAAGAGTAACGACAATCTTGGTCAGTTTCTTGCCTGATACCGACATTGTGCCTTTGGCATAGATGCGCAGATTGGTCTTATTCATCTGCGGAGCGGTCGAACCGTTGTTCTTCTGGATATCGAAGGTGTAACCCGAAAGATTTGCTGAGGCACCGATTGCGGCGCTGAGCTGTTCGGCAGTGAAGATCACACCGCCCTGGGGATCAACGGGGTCGGGATCCTCGCCCGGACCGGGAGTGGGGTCCACAGGAGTCTCGCCCCCTTCGCCATAAATCTCGACAGATGCGAAACGAATCTGACCGGCCTTGGTATCGCCGTCGGTACCCATGGTAGCCTTGTCACCTACTGTGAATGTAACCTCGGTGGCATCGCCTTCCCATACAATCTCGGTGTCACCTGCGGCCTGGGCGGGATTGAGGGCGCCTACCGAAGGCTCGAAGGTGGTGTAGCGATACGAGGCATCAGAAGCAAGCTTGATGACAATCTTTGTCAGTTTGTCGCCTGAGATTTTCAGTGTACCCTTGGCATACAGACGGATAGCGTTAGTACCGGCATGCAGTGAGGGTGCGGTGGAACCGTTGTTTTTCTCGATGTCGAATGTATAACCCGAGATGGTTTCAGCCTTGCCGATGGCGGCGCTGAGCTGCTCGGCCGTAACGGTTGTCTGTGCTACAGCGCCCAGGCAAGCCATCACACTCATGAAAAGCGAGAGTAAAAGTTTCTTCATGAAGTTTCTGTGTTTATTGTTGATATTTAAGGTTGATTGTCAAAACAGGAATGTGAACCCACAGCGGTTCACGATGCGAAATTAGGCAATTTTCATTAATTTCACCACACTTTCCCCGAGATTTAACAAATTTATCACAATTTATCACATTGCAGTGTCAATATGGGGTCGTCAGATGGTGACGCGGCGGGTCGTGGAGCCGGCACGGAGCAGGTAGATGCCGCGTGAAGTCAGGCGCAGACGGTGTGTGCCGGCGCTCAGGGTCTCGGTGGCGATGGGCTGCCCCAGTATCGAGAAAAGTTTCACCTGCGTGGGGCGCGCCAGATAGATGTAGATATAGCCGTCGCGCACCACCACCTCGGTCTGCGAATCGGTGTCGATGATCTCGGTCAGGGCCTGGGGCGGATTGGCTACATGCTCCCACGCCGGAGGCGCCCCGAGAGCCGCCAGAGCGACGCCCAGTGCCACCACAACCGATATGACGAGACGTTTGAGCATAACTATCTGATTAGACTGCCCGGCTCCCCCGGGGTTTAATCACGCAAATTTACACAATTTTTCCTTGCTACCGCCCCTTATCCCCCAAAAATCTTGTCATCGCACCCGGCATGGTGAAGAAGATGATACCTGCCACCCATTGCGCCAAAGGTAATTTTGGGGCAAAAAACGATATGGAAACCGATTATATTAAGCGTGGGCAGGCGCAGGGGAGCGCAAAGGCATGTGGGCAAACGGAGTGCGACCTCCCGGGCGTGGCGGCAGGGGCTGACGGGTGTGAAATGCGGGAGATTCTGGCCGAGAACGCGCGGCGCCGCGAGGCCGAGCGCCGGGCCGCGCGGTTCGACCCCGCCACAGGGGTCGGTGCATCGGGTGCCGAGAGGCGCGTGTGGCGCCGCAACCCGTTCACGGGTGTCAGGGAGTTCATTCCCCGGTCGATGGCCGACGACCCTGCCACCTCGGCGGCCAGCACTGCCGTGGAACGCGAGCGCGTGCGGTGCCGTCACGATTTCGATTTCTGGGCGTGGCGCTGTGCGCGCATCAAGCACAAGACGCGCCCCGAGATTGTGCCGTTCGTGCTGAACCGGAGCCAGCGCCGCGTGGCCGAGGCTCTTGAGGCCGACCGCGCCGCGGGGCGCCCGATGCGTCTTATCGTGCTGAAGGCGAGGCAATGGGGATGCTCTACGGTGGTTGAGATGTACATGGCCTGGGTGCAATGCTGCCTGGCACGCAACTGGCATTCGCTGCTGTGCTCGCAGGTGCAGAGCGTGTCGCAGGCCATACGCGACATGCTCACCGTCCTGCTCGACAATTACCCGCCCGAGATGTGGGAGGGGGACGGCGACACGCCGCGCCTGCGCGCTTTCCAGGGGCAGCAGACCATCCGCGAGATCGAGGGGCGCTCGTGCCACCTCACCCTGGCAACGTCAGAAAGCGTGAACTCGGTGCGCGGCTCTGACTATGCAATGGCGCATCTGACCGAGGTGGCGTTCTGGAAAGACACACCCACAAGCCGTCCGCTCGATTTCATACGGTCAATCTACGGCTCGGTAGCGCGCACGCCGCTGACGCTGATTGTAATGGAGTCGACCGCCAACGGAGCAGGCAGTTTCTTTCACCGCGAATGGCTGAGGTCGGCCGCCGGAAAGAGCGACAAGCACGCCGTCTTCGTTCCCTGGTACGAGATAGACATATACCGCGAGGAGGTCACCGACGCCGCGGGGCTGTGGCATAGCCTCGACGGCTACGAGCGCGCCCTATGGAGCGAACACGGCCTGACACTCGAACGCATAGCCTGGTACCACGCCAAGCGCGCCGAGATGGCCGACCATGCGGCATTCATGGCCGAATATCCCACAACGGCCGAGGAGGCGTTCGCCATGTCGGGCAACATGGTCTTCGCCCCGGCACACATAGAGGCCATGCGCGCCGGATGCTCTGACGCCCCGCTGACGGGCGAGGTCTGCGGCGAGACCCCCACCGGTCATGGCGCCCTGCGCGCGGTGCGGTTCACCCCCGACCCTACCGGTGCCCTGAAGATATGGCGCCGACCCGAGGCGGGG
>USKE01000093.1 GCA_900555165.1 uncultured Porphyromonadaceae bacterium
GATGTGGCCTTCGGCATCGGTGTCATAGAGCGTTACGCCGTTGCTCGACGTCATGCCGACGAGGTTTTCGAGGTTGGGATTATAAAAATCGACATCGTCACAGCCCTCGATGATGATTTTGCCAAGCATTGAGCCGTTTTCACGCAGGTGCTTGGTCAGGGCGCGGGTGTCGATGTCGTATATGCCGGTGATTTTTTCGCTTTTCAGCCAGTCAGAGAGTGAGCGGTCGGCCAGCCAGTGGCTGTGTTGCCATGAATAGTCCTGGGCGATGATGGCGCGGCAGTGTATGCGCGAACTCTCCAGGAACTCGCTTACCGAGTCCTTCTCACGTTCGGGCGGAACGCCGTAGTTGCCGAGAATGGGATATGTGGTAACAAGAATCTGACCCTCGTAGGAGGGGTCCGTCAGGCTTTCGGGGTAGCCGGTCATCGCCGTGTTGAAAACTACTTCGCCTGCTGTCGGGGCCTCATGGCCAAATGATTTGCCTTCAAAGACGGTGCCGTCTTCGAGCATCAGATAGGCTGTGCGTGGATTTGGCATACTGATGATGGGTTTCGTGACCACAAAGTTACGCTTTTTTTCGCAACCCCACAAACGGCGCGTTAATTTTCCCGGTGGGGGTGCCACGTCAATACCCGCCCGGATAGGTTGTGCGATTATGTGCGGGAGGATTCGCGCTCGCCGGAGGAGCGGCGTACGTGGCGCACTTTGTCGCGCCCGAATGTCCAGGAGAGCCTGAGGGTGAGGGCGCGCGAATGGATGTCGTTGCGCACGTTTGCCCTGAAACCGGCGTAGCGCGATTCAGAGCGGGTCACGTTCCACCCGAACGGGTCGTTAACGGAAAGCGTGAGCCACAGGTTTGCCGCGGGGAGGTTGTAGCGCAGGTCGCACCCCGCGAGCGACAGGGCCGAGTAGCGGGTCATGCGGTCGTGCCACGGAAAAAGGTGTGTGAACCTGACGTCGAGGATGAGTGTCTTCTGCCGGTTCAGCATCCACGAGGTGTTCAGCTCGATTTTTCCGCTCCAGCCGCAGGCGTCGGTGTCTTTGAAATCGCGTACCTTTGATTTTGCGAAGGTGTGGAATATCTCGCCCCCGACTTTGATATGCCACCACGAGGTGAGCGAACGGTTATAAGAGGCGTATAAGCCGCTCTTGCCGGTATTGAGGCCATTTTCCGGAAGGGTGTATTGGGCGCCATAGGCATCGAACCGGGTTATTGGGCAGACTGCATCGTTGTTGTACGCACAGTAGAGTACGGCGTATATGCCGCGCATGCTGAAATTGATTTCGGCGTTGTGCGACAGTGACGGCCGGAGGTCGGGATTGCCGGAAAACCAGTCTGATACGGTGGTATAGTAGCGGAACGGATCAAGGTCTCTGAATCCGGGACGGCTAATCCCCATGGAATATGATGCCGATACACGGGCACCTGCTGCGGAACACCAGCTGAGATTGAGTGTGGGGAAGATGTGGCCGTAACTGCTGTGGTGGCGCAGGTTGCCGGTGAGCTGGCGTCCTTTGACAACGGTGTGCTCATAGCGCAGGCTGATTCTGCCTGAAAATGCACTGCCCAGATTTTTCCCGGCGCTTGCATAGAGGGCGGTGGTGTGTTCGCTGTAATTGAACGTGTTGCTCAGAGCGGAAATATCGTCGGTCTTGACATCGGTATAGAGGGCGGTATTGTTTCCTATTGCAGTATATGCGGCGCCGGTCTCTATCCTGACCCCCGGGAACGGGAGTGTGGCGTCAAGCCTGACTGAATGGATGCGGTAGCGGTTGTCGCCCGAGTCGGTCAGCCGGGGTTCGTCACAGTCGCCATAGCGGGTGGTGACTTCCGATAACGAACGCGCGCGGCGTCTGAAGAAGTTGTATGTGAGGGTAAGCGTTTTGCCGCCGTGACCGATATTCCAGTCCCCGAAAGCCGTGAGGGTCACGGCGTTGTCGGGTCGTGCAGGCGACAGGTTTGTCGATTCCGACACCGCCGTGCCGTCGGTTGTCGTGTCATGAATTGTGCTTTTCATCCTGATGGCGTTGAAGTTCATTATGGCGCCTGCGGTCAGGGCATCGCTGATCTTGTATTTGAAAACAGCGTTTGCGGCGAGAGTACGGTTTACGAAACGGTTTGACCGTACCGAGGTGCGTATCCGGTCGGGGAATGTATATGTCCTGTCAAGGTCGTTTGCGCCATGGATGTTCTGCGCGCTCAGGTCGGCCGACATTTCCACCCGTCGGGTCGAATGGCTGACACTCCCCCCAAGCAGTTGGCTGAAATCATGGCGTATGATGCCGTTTCCCCACAGATTGCCGCGTGTGCCGAGTGTCTCGTCGCGGGTGGTGATGCTTATGTAGGCCACGTTGGTCGCGGCGGCATATTTCGCAGGTGGTACGGTCAGCAGTTCGATTTTCTCGATTTCTGAGGCACTGAGGCTTTTCAGTTTCATGGTCAGGGCCTCGTCGGTCATTTCAAGCAGATGGCCGTCGATTATGTAACGCACCGATGCTTTTCCGGCCACGCTTACGCGGTCGTCTGTCACCGATACGCGCGGTATTCTGTCAAGAACTCTTATGGCGTCAAGGCCGCGCGCGTATGGGTCGTTTTTCGTGAGGTATATTATGAGGTCGGGAGCCTGTCTCGTCACTGGGCGTTCGGCAGTCACGGTTATCTCGTCGAGGCTGCGTACATGCTCGTGCATCGTGGCGGTGGAGTCATTTGTCTCGTTGGCGAAAAGGCACACAGGAAGTGCCGCCACTCCTGTAAGGAGCGCGCGAAATCTGTTCATAATCAACTGTTAATGTGGAATCTGGTTATTTAAAGGCTTTCTCTTTCCCCTGGATGAAGAAGAATGCGGTACCGGGGGCGTCCTGTTTCAGGCCGATGTGGATGGTCTCTCCGTTGTTGACGATCTTGAGCGAGGTGTACTGCCCGTCACTGCCCGAGTAGTCTGAATAGTTGGTTGCGCCGTCGGCATCCTTGCTGATGGCGTCGGCGATTTTCCTGACAATATCGGGGTTGCCGGTGACCGTCATCCCCCGATAATAGGTGCCGTTGTTGCGGTATATTGAGGTGGAGACACTTTTGTTTTTGTTATAACGGCCGTCAAACAGCTGTTCGGTGGCCAGTTGCGGCGGTTTGGCAAATGCCGTGACTGCCGATACCATGATTATGGCGAGTGTGATGAGTGTGCGTTTCATTGGCGTGGAGATTGATGGTTCATGAAATTTTCTACTTTCTGCTGTTCCTCAGCCTCGATCAGTGCCATGCGGTGCATGAACGACTCGGCTTTCTGCATGTCAGATTCGACCTGGCGTACGGTCTGTTCGCCATCGGTTCTGACACCGTTGGCGTATGCGATGTAGACCGGCGCGCCGCCGGATTCACCTCCGGTTTCATGGAAGACGGCAGCCAGGGCGATGGCGCAGACAACAGCTACCGATGCCGCTACCCGGAACAACAGCGGACTGCGCAGTATGCGCCCATGTTTCCGCGGAGGCTCAGGCACTGCGGTGGCCGAGGGGAGACGCACCCCCATCAACATACGGGTCTCGTCGATGCATGGGGTGGAGTGGGGCAACTTGCCGAGCAGATACTCCAGCTCAGTCTCCTCAAGCACAGACAGACGGCAGTCCATATACAGACGGCAGAGCTGTTCGGTCTCATGCAGGGTCAGTTGTATGTCTTGTCGGTTCATGGGTTCAGTCTTTTGTAATTGTCGCGTATTTTTTTGCGGGCCCGGCTCATGTTCATCCGCACGGCCTCTACAGACATTCCGAGTCTTGTTGCCGTTTCCTCGTACTCTATTCCGTCATGGGTAACCAGCGAATATATCGTTCTCTGGATTGCCGTGAGGCCTGTCGTGAGCAGATATTCCAGCCGGTCGATATCCTCGCCGTCGGGAGGCCCGGTTTGCAGGCCGTCGGTGTCCGATTCGCTGATGGGAACCGACGGCGGCCGCCGCAGACGGTCGATGCAGATGTTGCGCAGAACGGCAAAGAGTTTGTTCCTGGCTTCTGCGTCAGATTCCATCGGTCCTTTGGCCCACAGCCTCAGATAAGTGTCCTGCAATGCATCCCGGGCCTCCTCGTCGTTGCTGAGGAACCGGAGTGCGCTCCGGTGCAGCTTGTCGCGGAGGGCCATGAACGAGGATGTGAGGTTGTCGGTTTTCATCTGTCTACACCATAGATACGAACCGGGGGGCCAAACGTAACCGCCACCCCCTTTTTTTCTTGAAAAATATTTGCCGCCCCTGGATGAATTAATGAAAAGGCTATGCCGTGCGCGAGCGCGGCATAGCCGGGGGAAGGGTGATATTTATGTGTGGGTTATATGTGCGTGGTGGGGGGAGAGGACTTCCGGAAACGCCGGTCAGTGGCGGGTGGTGATGTCGATGCGGATGCGCTGGCCGCTTTTGTCGACGTTCATTGCTGCGATGTCTGACGCGTGGAGGTCGCTGATGTCGCCGGTATAGAGTTTGCCGTCTACATAAATCTCGGGCTGCACATCCTTGCCATCGGGGTTGATTACGGTCACTTTCGGAATGCGTCGGCCATCTTTGTCGACAGCGCCGTTCTCGTTTATTACGGTCGTGGTCGTGGTGCCGTCGTCGGTGACGGTGCGGGTGGTGGTGATTGTCGAGCCGTCGTCAGAGTTTGAGATGGAGATCGACGATGATGTAGAGGTTGTGTAGGTGGTGCGCTTGCCGGTCTTGTTGTCGGTCGAGGTGACACTCATTGTCTTTGGTGTCTGCCCGGTAGTGGCGGCAGTGGGTGTTGAGCGGTCAGCGGTAGGTGTGCTTGCTTTCGACGGCTCGTAAGCTTTGAAACTTATAGGCAGCGCGTATTCCACGGCCACAGGCTTGCTGTCGATTTCGCCCGGGGTGAATTTCGGCAGCATCGCCACCACACGCAGTGCCTCGGCATCGAGGAGCGGATGAACCGACCGTGTGATTTTCGGGTCGCGCACCGAGCCGTCCTTGTCGACGACGAACTGCACGACAACGCGCCCGCTCACATCTTCAGCGCCCTTGGGATAGCGCAGGTTGTCGGCCAGGAACTGCATCAGCGCGGCCAGTCCGCCGGGGTATTCAGGCATTTTCTCAGCCATTTCAAAAACCTGATCTGCAGAGTCCGGGGTGCGGCTTGCGTTTGCTGGAGCAGTATCAGCCGTGGTTTCGGCGTCGGTCGCGGCGACAAGTGCCATATCGCTCTCTGAATACAGGGCGGCTACTCCGGCATCGGTTTGCATGGGTGCGGCGATTTCACTAACTTTGTGGTCGGGCGCAGGCAGGGCGGCGTCGCCGAGGGTCGAGATGGCCGAGGCCACTGCCGGGAGCTGTGTCACCCACAGTGCCGCTGCCAGAGCTGGCACGAGCGCCAGCGGACGCAATGCGCACCGGCGCTGAGTTTTTTGATTGTACATCATGGTAATGCGTTTTTTAAGTTTACTGTGATTCAGGCTGTTGGCAAGTGACGGGAATCTCGCGCCGACAGCCTTTTTTATTAATAGCAACTGGTATTCACGGGCATTGACGCCTGACGCGATTACGCGGCGGTCGGCCTGGTACTCGTGTACGGTCTTGAACTCCTCGCGCATGAGCCATGCCCCGGGGTTGAACCACTGGAGGATGCACACTGCCTGGGCCATCAGCAGGTCCACCCAGTGGTGAAGTTCCACATGACTGCGCTCGTGTCTGAGAATCATGGCGCCTGATTCCCGGAAATCGTTCTCAGGTATCACGATCGTGCGGCCGAAACTGAATGGGGCCAGGGTGCTGTCGCGTGTCAGCACCACGCTGACACCGTCGGCCTCGATTCGCTCTCCGCGTCTGATTATGGCAACAAGCCTCAGCAGGCTCCAGAGCGTCATGGCTGTCACTGTCGCCGCGCCCGCGAGATATATCACCGCGAGCCAGCCGAGCCATGCGGCAGGCGACGGGGCCACGCTGACCGCGCCGAGCGGCACAAGTTCGCCGATGCCTATATAAGCCGGTGTGACTTCCTGAGCCGGCATGAGGCGGTCTACGGCTCCTGAGAGCGGGACGATGCAGAGCGCAACGATGTATATGCTCCAGAGTATGGCGCGGTTCAGCCGGTGATAGTTCTCAGAGGCGAGTACCCACTTGTAGGTGAGGTACAGCAGTGCCAGCACTATGGCCGATGAAACGGAATATGAGAGGAGGGTGCCCATTGTAGTATGCGTGTGTCTGCGGGGTTATTTTTCTGAACGGCCTCCGGATTCGACGAGGCGTATGATCTCGCGCAGCTCGTCTACCGAAATCTTTTCCTCCTCGACGAGCGCCGATACCGCCGATTTGTATGAATTGTTGAAGAAGTTGGCCACCAGCTCTTTCAGAGAGCGGTCGCGGAACTGCTCGCGGGGCGCCACGGCAAAGTAGCGGTACGATGCGCCGATGGCCTCGTGTGAGATGTATCCCTTTTCCTCAAGGATTCTGACGGTGGTCGAGACGGTGTTGACATGTGGCTTGGGTTCGGGATAACGCGCAAGCATCTCCCTGACGAAGAGTGGCCCTTCGTCCCAGAGCATTTTCATGATTGCCATCTCTTTTTCGGTTATGGCTACCGGTTTGCGTCCGGGTCTGTTCGGTTTCTGCTGTTGCATTGCTCGTGAGGTTTGTTCACGGGCAAAGGTAAAACTAATTTTTTAGTTACGCAACTAAAAAATTAGTTTTGGGCAAAAAAAGTGTGTGCGGCCAGCCGGAACGGGTTGCGCACATAATATGAAGGGGTGGGTTATGGCGGGTTAGTGGTGTTTGAGGTGGTGTTTGTGGCGGTGTTTGTGGCGGCCCGGTCGGGTTATCGGGCCAGCTGGCCCGATAACTGAAACAGAGGCCGTTCAGGTGGGGTATTTTTGGCCGGGGCATTCTGGTGCCGGAAAAACTGGCCCCGCTGCGCCACCGGTCACTTGCCCCGGTTACTTGCCGGGGATGGCCATGACGTCGGCCTCGAAGGTGTCGCGTGAGATGGCGCGGTTGCGCAGGCGGTTGCGGTAGGCGTAGACGGTGTTCACGCTCAGGTTGAGGGCGGCGGCGATGCGGGCGGCGTCGTCGATGCCCAGGCGCATGAAGGCCAGGATGCGCAGTGCCGGGTTGAGTTTGCCGTTGGGGTCAGGAGCGATGGCCTCGTCGGGGCGCAGAAGGTCGTTGACGCGCTCTACGAAGTCGGGATATATGTGCAGGAAGGCACCGTCGAACGCCTCGTAATATGTGCGGCTCTGTTCCTCGACGAACTTGCCCGAATTGGTGAGCGCCAGCAGTTCGTCGGCCTGTCCGGCCGAGATCTTGCGGTTCACAAGTTTTGAGAAATCGCGCAGACGGTCCATGTAGATCGAGCAGAGCGTGATGAACTGGCTTATATATATGTCTTTCGATGTGCTGGCCTCCTGCAGGTCTGATTTCAGGCGCTCGACACGTGTGAGCTGTTTGCGCAGGAAATATATGGTGTAGACAAGTAGCAGCAGGGCTACTATGAGCACCACGATGGCGATGGTGGTGAATGTGCGGTAGCGGGCTATCTCGCGGCGGTGGTCGTTCTCGACCAGGCTGAACAGCTTTGTGGTGCGCGACATGCGCACGAGGCCGCGCGAGTTCACGGCGTTATCGAGCGCCAGAGTAAGGTAGTTGTGCGCGCGGTCGGTGCGTCCCTGCTCGAAGAGGGCGCCTCCGAGATCCTGCAGCGAGGTTATCTCGAAGTTTGCACGTCTGACGTCACTGCGGGCCGACTGTGCCAGACGCACCAGATATTCGTTGCGGTCGCCGCGTATCTGCGCCATCTGCGCCAGCAGGTGGGCCACAATGGCATAGTCTTCGTGGTCAGGGCTGATCGATGCTATCAGGGCCGTGAGCATTTCGTTGGCCTTGGCGTATTCATGCACCGAGAAATAGTATTCGCCCAGGTTGCGGCGGTATTTCGGGGTTGTGGGATCGAGTAGCGGCAACGCCTTGTTCTGGCTCTCGGCGGCTTTGTTGATCCACATTTCCTGTGCCTCGGGGTATCCGTCGTAGTTGTTGGAGATATATGAGTACATCTGGCGTCTGGCCATGTGGTAGGCCGCCATAAGGTCGGGGGTTATGCCTGTGGTGTCGATGGCATTGTGGTCGTTCAGCGCCTCGTTGACCATGCCGCCGAGGGCGAAAGCCACGGCGCGGGCCATGCGGTAGCGTGTCACGGCGTCGCGGTTGCCGGCGATTCCCTCCTCGGTCAGCGTCCGGCGCACCTTCGCCGGCACGCCCACCACA
>USKE01000094.1 GCA_900555165.1 uncultured Porphyromonadaceae bacterium
AATCCGTCTCAAATTTTCGGCCGGAACGTTTAACATTTATTTTTAAACAGCCTCTAAAACTGCTAAGAAATGGCTATTTTCAAACGACTGAAACGCGCATTCGGCTTTGATTCGCAGGAATATTACGAAGAAGATGATACTCCCGGTATCGATGCCACCGTGGTGCCCCTGCGCAAACGCAACGAAGAACGCGCGTCGCAATATGCCGCACCTGCCGCGACGGCCCATCGCCATGATGCCGCCCCGTCTGAGGCGGGAGTCCCGGCGGCAGACTCGACCCCCGAAACCATCGCCGAAGATGCGGGTATGAGCCGCGCCGTTCCCTCCGAGATATTCAAGACGGTGGTCGAGGTGTTCAACCGGTCACTGCCCGATTTCCTCGGCGACAGTGTCGATGCCGAGCGTCAGCAGAAATTCCTTTATGACGCACTCGACGACGGGATGAAACGCTACCTCGGTTCGCTCGACCGAGATGCCCGGCGCCGTTATGACGAGATGCGCCATGCCGACATGCTCAAGACCGAGACAGAACTCAAGGAACTCCGCGAGGCATTGCGCCGGCAGGAAGAAGAGGCCGAGGATGTGAAGAAGTCGCAGCTCAGCGCCGAACGTCAGAAACGTGCCCTGAATGAGCGCGTGCGTGACCTTGAAAAACAGATAGCCACACTGCAGGCCGAGAGCGAGCAGCTCGATCTCGAGAACAAATCGCTTGTGAACAAACTGCGCATCAACGCGCTGCAGGAAAAGGATATCGAGGCCATGCGCGCCGATGCCGCCGAACTTCAGGAACAGCTGGCAAAACTGCGCGTCGAGAACACGCGCCTTTCGGAAGGACTTGAACAGGCCAAACTGCGCGACACTCTTGGCGAGACCATGGTCTCTGACCTGCAGGGACGTGCGTCTGAGGCGCTGAAATCAGTGCAGGAGAAAGAGCGTGAGCTTGCCGCCGTCACAGCCGAAAAAGCCTCACTTGAACCCCAGCTGGCCGAGATGCAGACCCTGCGCGACGATCTGGAGGGGGCACTGTTGCGTGCCGCCACGGCCGAAAAGGGGGTCGCCGACAACAAGAGCGTGGCCGATGACCTGCGCCGTCAGATAGATGACTTACGTGCTGAGCGCGACGAGGCCCGCACCCTTGCCGAGGGGAATGCCCAGCAGCTGGCCCGCGCACGCGAGAAACTTACCGTGATAGCCGAAATACAGACCCAGGTGGAACAGCTTGAGGAGGCGCGCCTGAAAACCGACGCGCAGATCCGCCGCCACAAGGATGAACTGCTTGAGAAAGACGACATCATAAAGCAGAAAGATTCTGACATTTCCGACAAGAATATAGCACTCTATCAGAAGGATGCCGCTATCAAGCGTCTTGAAGACCAGTGCGATTCGTTGCGCAAACAGCTTGAGGATGCCGAGTTCCGCCACTCGCAGACCCAGAGCGCCATGCGCGAGGAGATAAACCGCCTGAAGAAACTCCCGGCGGCAAAGCCGGCCGTGTCCGAAGAGTCAGACTCGTCGGACAAGTCTGACAAGTCGGACAAGTCAGACTTGTCTGAGCTGTCAGGGAAACCTGACATGGCGCCCCTTGCCGAGCCTGTTTCGCAGAAAAACGAGGTGCCTGTCACCATTGTGGCCAAGGCGCCGGTGAGCAAGGCCGCAACGAAAGCGGGCTCCATAGATTACGCGCTCGACGACCTCCCCATCATCGAGACGCCGGTTACCAAGCCCGCGCCCAAAAAGTCCTCGGCAAAGAGTGCGTCCAAAGCCGAATCGGTTCGTGAGCCCGAGGTAATCTACGAGCAATCGCCGAAACGCGAGCCGGTGAACGAGTTGCCCTCTATCGACGACGACGCCAACTGGCTCATCCCCACACCGCCGAAAAAGACACGCCAGCGTGCCGCAGATGCCGCCGACAGCGACGATTTCGGTTACAAGGAACCGCCGCGCCGTCCCGAGCCTGACAATCCGGCTCAGATGTCGCTGTTCTGAACATATTAATGGTAAATGGAATGAAAAAAGCAATAACTCTGGCTTTTGCCGCCATATGCGTTTCAACGACCATTTCTGAGGCCGCTGCTCCGCGCATCGACATGGCCGGAATCAAGAAATATGTCTATCCCGACAACCGCGCGAAATCTGTTCCTTCGGCCTCATATATGCCCGACGGCGAGACCTGTCTGCGCGTTTCTGACGACAAGTCGCAGATCATAAGCTATGTCACCGCCACCGGAGCGCAGGATGCCGTGATTCTTGACCGCAGCAATACGCGCGAGAACAAGATGGGGCCCATAGACGGTTTCACAATTTCGCCCGACGGCTCGAAACTGCTCGTGTGGTGCGACAGCGAACCGATCTACCGCCGGTCGAGCCGCGCATCGTATTACATTTTCGAGATAAAACGCAACATACTGCGCCCGCTGTCGAAACAGGGTGGCAAACAGCAGTCGCCGGTGTTCTCGCCCGATAGCCGCATGGTGGCTTTCGTTGTCGACAACAACATCCGCGTGCGCAAGTATGACTATGACACCGAGGTCGACGTGACCAAAGACGGCGCCCCGGGCCGTATAATCAACGGCGTGCCCGACTGGACGTACGAGGAGGAGTTTTCAACGGCATGCTCCATGGCATGGGCTCCCGACAACTCCACACTCTGCTACCTGAAGTATAACGAGACCGACGTGCCCGAGTATTCGCTCACGCTCTACGAGGGGTACTGCGATCCAGACGAGGCTTACGCGCTATATCCCGGCCGTTTCACATACAAGTATCCTGTGGCCGGTCAGCCCAACTCGCGCGTGACACTGCACAGCTATGACGTGGAGACGCGCAAGATAAAGGATATTCCCCTCACGGCACCCGGAATCGAGTATATTCCGCGCATAGGTTTCGGCGACGACGCCACACGCCTGATCGTGACGACACTCAACCGCGACCAGAACCGAATGGAGGTATATTCGGTCAATCCGCGTTCTACCGTGTCGAAATCGATTATCGTGGAAGAGGCCCGCAACGGCTGGCTGAATCACCAGGCATACGAGGATATGGTTCTGCAGGACAACGGCATCGTACTGATGTCGGAACGCTCGGGCTGGAACCACCTTTATCGCTATTCATACGCCGGCCAGATGGTACAGCAGATTACCTCGGGCGACTATGACGTCACGGCGTATTACGGCCATGATGCCGCCGGAAACGACTACTACCAGGCCGAGCCGCCGACCGGTACGCCCGCGCAGGCTCTGAACCGTGTGGTGTGCCGCCGCGTGCAGAAGACCGGCAGGACCGAGACCCTTACTCCCGCCGAAGGGTGGGCCTCGGCCGATTTTTCGCCGTCGCTGAACTATTATACCGTCAATTACAGCACCGCCGCCGTGCCGCCGGTGTATACGCTCTATTCATCTGCCAAGGGGAAAAAGGTGCGTGTCGTGGAAGACAATGCCGCCTATGCCGCGCGTTATGCCGGCGAGCCGCAGAAAGAGTTCTTCACATTTGAATCGGATGGCGTGACCCTGAACGGCTACATGATTAAACCGGCCGGTTTCGACGCCTCGCGCCGCTACCCCGTGATCATGTGGCAGTACAGCGGTCCCGGATCGCAGGAGGTAACCAACCGCTGGGCCATGGACTGGAACATCTACGCCGCCTCGAAAGGTTTCCTGGTGGTGTGCGTCGACCCGCGCGGCACAGCCGGACGCGGAGCTGACTTCCGCAACACTGTCTACCGCAATCTCGGCCACTACGAGACCATAGACCAGATCAATGCCGCGCGCTATGTGGCGTCGTTGCCCTACGCCGACGGCTCGCGCATCGGTATTTCTGGGTGGAGCTACGGCGGCTATGAGACACTGATGTGCGCCACTGCCGCGCAGTCGCCGTTCGCGGCAGCGGTGGCCGTGGCTCCGGTGACGTCGTGGCGCTATTACGACACCGTCTATGCCGAGCGGTTCATGCTCACCCCCCAGCAAAACAGCGAGGGCTACGACCGTTCGGCGCCTGTGAACCGCGCCGCCTCGCTGGCATGTCCGCTACTGATAATGTACGGCACGGCCGACGACAACGTGCACCCCGCCAACTCGATAGAGTTCGTGGGCAGGCTGCAGCAGGCCGGTCTTGAGTGCGACATGTTTGTCTTCCCGGCAATGAACCACTCTATCAACGGGTGTGACGCGCGTGCCGCCGTTTATGGCCGTATGGTCAACTACTTCTCGTCAAAATTGTTATAAGCAATAGCCCGCTGCATGGCACAGCCACGCAGCGGGCGGTCAATGGATATGTGTTTATAATAATTTCTTAATTCAGCTCACACTTGATCTTGATATGGTATATCGCTCTCGGGAACGACGTCAAGGCATGTCAGTCGCCATCTTCGGATTGTGGCGCAACTGGGCCATTGGTGTGGGTTTCCTGACATTGCTTACTTTTGTGGCGCCGCTGCTTTCGCACGGCTGGCTGTTGGTTATGAATATCGCCGTATGGCTTGCCCTGCAGTGGATACGTGCCATTCTGAAACACCGTGAGGTGCCTTCGTGCTCGCGTTTCATGCAGGATATCTCCACCACTATACTGATAACCACCTGCATTGTGGCGTTTGTATATTTCGGCAGCCGCATGGGCCTGAATTTCAAGGAAGCTTCGGGCGAGGATTTCACACTCGAATCGCCTATGCTCATTGTGCTGATAAGTTCGCCCGTGGTGACTCTGGTTTCTGCCTGTTTCCTGTTTGCACGTAATGAGCCGCTGGTGTGCCAGCAGTGCAAGCTTAGGTACGGAAATGTCATAGAATGTGGTTTTATCGGGGCATTGTACCGACGCGAATGGCAATACCAGACACGTCTGCTGATGTGTCTCGGTCTCAGTCTTTCAGTCATTGTATGGGGGTATTATCTGCTACATTATGTGAATGTAAATCTCAACCGGTCAGACTATTTCTATTTCCTCTGGTTGCCGTTGGTAATATATGTGCTTACACTTATATATCTCGGATGCCGCTACTATTCGATATGGGAGATGTACTGCCAGAATGACGAGGGGCATTATGTCACCACTCCGGGTGCCACACGCCTGAGGTATCTGCTGATATGCCGCGACCATATTTTCATCAATCTGCACATGGCGGATGTGAAGTCAGGCATCCACCCCGGCGAGAAATGTTTCGACACTCCGGCAAAGGTACGTATCCCTTACCGGGAACGCGAGGACATCAGCGAGGCCAGGCGACTGTTCGAGTCTGTCACCGGTATCCACGAGGCCGACATAAGGCTGATATACAGCAGTCCCGATCCGGTGACGTATCAGAATATCTTCCATTACTTCGCCTTTGTCGATGACGAGAATGTTGTAGAGGGGTCGAAGATTCGTGGGGAATGGCTGACATTGGGCGAGCTCACGCAGCTGATCAACAACAGGATGGCGTCGCGCGAACTTGACCATGAGTTCAGCCGTATATACCGCGTGGCCATGGCCTGGAAGACATACGACACCGAGGGGCGACGCCTTTACAATATCAAGAACTACCGCCCTACCTTCAGACTGCGTGATCTCAGACACTGGGATGTGGATTATGATGACCCTACATGGCTTATGGTAGGCGAACATAACGAGGATACCCCGTTCTTCAGGTTAAACCGCTTTTTCAGACAACTCACACATAAACTCAGGCTGTCGTGAACCATCGCCGCCCCATAATAGCCATTGTAGGCCCTACGGCCACAGGAAAGACAGGCCGCGCCGTAAGCGTGGCCCGCGCCCTTGACGGCGAGATTGTCAGCGCCGACTCGCGCCAGGTGTACCGCGGCATGGATCTGGGCACCGGCAAGGATCTTGAAGAATATGGCGACGTCTGTGCCCATCTGCTCGATGTGGCCGACGCCGGCACAAAGTACAATCTCTACCAGTTTCTGCGCGATGCGCGCCAGGCTGTGGCCGACATAAGCGGCCGTGGGCATCTGCCTGTGATCTGTGGCGGTACCGGATTGTATGTCGAGTCGTTGCTGAAGGGGATGTCACTCCCCGAGGTTCCCGAGAATCCGGCTCTGCGCCGGTCGCTCGCCGACAAGACTCTTGAAGAACTCACGGCCATCCTGGCATCCATGAAGGCGCTGCACAATGTAACCGACGTCGATACGGCAAACCGTGCCATACGCGCCATAGAAATACAGTCATATTATCTTGAGCATCCAGATGAGGCTGAGGCGGCCAACAGTCCCGAACCCCTTGACGCCACGGTAATCGGTATAGAAATTGACCGTGACACACGCCGTGAACGCATTTCGCGACGTCTGCGGGCACGCCTTGACGCAGGTATGGTTGATGAGGTGCGCGGTCTGCTTGCCTCAGGTATTCCCGCCGAAGATCTGATATATTATGGTCTGGAATATAAATTCCTCACGCTTTACTGCATCGGTAAGCTTTCATACGATGAGATGTTCTCTCAGCTTGAGACCGCCATCCATCAGTTCGCGAAACGGCAGATGACATGGTTCCGTGGCATGGAGAAACGTGGCATACACATCGACTGGCTGCCGTATGACATGGAACCTGAAGAGTTTGTCGGCCGGGTGAGACAGTTGGCGGGAATCTGATATGAACGCACTGCGCCAAATAATCAGCCTGTTTGTGCTGACAGCCGTTACAGGCGGCATGTCGGCGGCGGTAGTGGTGAGCGATACCATAATATCGCGCGGCGATACGTTGCGCGTGCCGTTTGCCGGCGCGGTAGCCGAGCGCTCGATTGAGGTCAGAGGCGCCACAGGCGGAAATACCCGGGGCGCGACATGGTCTGTGACCCTTGCCGACAGCACAGGGAGTGAACGGCTCAGGGTCACGCTCTCATTCGGCAATATCAACGATGATCCGTTTTTCAAACCCTATCTCAGACTGTCAGTAGATACAATAGTGCCGGGTGACGTCTGGCACGAGGTGTCGTCGGCAGAGTTCACCGGCCATGTAGACCTTTATGGGGGTGCCAATTCACTCACATTCCGCCAGCATGACGGACTCTTGTCTGTTGGAGCGGGGGGTGACCGTCTTATGCCGGGCGTGACGGTGCCATACGGGTATGATATAACCTCTGCTACGGTGGCAGGCAGCCGCCGCCTGAAAATAGAATATGTGGCGGTGTCATCGAGGCCTGACAGGCGCCGGGCGCTCATGACCGGCTGGACACCCGATTCGCTGGACGCATATCTCGCGCAATCGCACGACCCGATGGAGGGGTACTGGAAATATCTCGACCGGGATATGGATGCCCGCTGGGCGCGTCTCGGCGGATTCTACCGCCTGGCGTGTGTCAGAAATGCCGATGGGGGTTATGACCTGCTGTATATTGACGGAGCCGAGAACCGTCGTGGGCTGTGGGAGCCCATGATGAGGAAAGGCAGGCTGGTGACGACGCGTTTCGACAGGCATTATGACCTGGAGTGGGTGACGTCGCGCCTCGACGACGCCGGACCCGAGTGCAGTGCCGACTTTTCTGACGAGCAGATACTGACGCTCAATCTGCCGCTGCATCACGCCGTGATACGCTTTACGCGCGAATAATCAGTCGATATAGCTGATTTTGCCGGTCTTTACATCGAAACTTATGCTGTTGTTCTGCAGCGCCACGATATAATTCTTTGAGTCGCGGGTTACGCGATAGACTTTGTTTAGCGATGTGTTCGCCTGAAGGAACTCGTAGAGAGCCGGGGGCAGACAGTCGAAGAGGAACTGCTGTGGCACCGTATTGCCGCATCCGTTTACCGAAATCCAGCTGTAGTCAGATGCCTTGAAGTTTATTGCCGCGCTGTTCTTGAGGCGCACGTATATCACGTCGCCCTCTTTTGTTATGTCTGAAATGGTTTCGCCGGGATAATATTCGGCTGTGAATTCCTGTATTGAGCGTGGTGCCTCGTTCCAGTCGTTGTCGCTGTCTGAGCATGCCGTTATCACAAGCACGCCTAAGATGACCGACAGGACCATGGCGGCAATTGAGAGCAACAGTTTCTCTGATTTACCAGGCTGGATGATATAAGAATTGCGGCGTGTCATGTTAAGTTCTTTTAACTTTTAAACACGCCGCAATTGAATTTGTTGACACCCGGGGGCATTTTAACCGCACCAAAAACCTCATGCACTCCGATTAGGATTTAAGAATGAGGATATGTCATGATGTCGGGGTATTCATTGTAGGGTCGCTACACAGTGCTATTAACTTAACAGACGTGGGCGTCTGAAAGACGCTGATTTCTTCATAACCG
>USKE01000095.1 GCA_900555165.1 uncultured Porphyromonadaceae bacterium
CACCAACACAATGAAGTTCATCCTCGCCGAGAGCTCAGGCGGCTGCCGCTCTCGCCGCAGGGGTGATGGTCACCCCCGCCTGCTCGGACTTCCTCGACGTGGAGGATGAGTCTTCGGTGAGCGACGCCAATTTCCCCACGAACCTCAACCACGTCGATCTGCTCCTTAACTCGGCGTATGCCGGCAGCCATGGTCTCGGTCTCTACGCCCAGCTCTACTATCCTCAGATAATGTATCTGCTCGACCATACGCACGATACATTCGGCAACTACGACGGACGCTCGCAGTTCCTGTCGTGGAACGCCCAGACCTCAAACGAGAAACTCGAGAAACTCTACGCCGACATAATGTGCTGGATACAGTATGCCAACCAGGCCAATGACGCCTGCGAGGCCTACCGTCCGAAAGCCGCCGCCAACGAAGTGGCCGAGCTCGACTACAAACAGGGGCAGGCACTGTTCAACCGTGCCTTGGCCTATTGGCACGCGCAGGTGTTCTTCGAGCTTGAGTCTAAAGAAGATGGCCTCGGTTTCCCGATCATCAGGAAAGCGCCCTCTACCATCGACGAGATGTCTCCTGCCCGCGCTACCGTAAAAGATACGTGGGATTTCGTCATCGAGACTCTCGAACAGGCTTCTACACTCCTACAGGGACACAATACCGACAAGACGCGTGCAACTTACTGGGCTGCCCGTGGTCTGCTGGCCAAAGCCCTGATGCAGGCTCGTCGCACCCAGGACGCCGTACCGGTGCTTGAGGATATCATTAAGAACTCAGGCGCGAAACTGCTTGACTACAATACGTATGCCGCAAGTTTCTATGCCGACGAGCTCCACGAGTTCAATGCCGAGACTTTCTATGAAATCGACATGAGCCGCAACAAGAAACAGGATGGCCCCTGGGCCGGTTTCACCTCGGGCTCGGGCATGCAGATGGTAATGGCTCCGTGGGTCGTTGACCTTTCGGGCTGGACATCGTTCGTCAACAAGCGGTCAGGCAAGTGGGTCGGTCCCACCGAGCCCGGTGTCGAGGCCAATACCTGCACCAATGGCGGCTGGGGAAACAACTATGTCAACGACTACTCTGTGAAACGTTTCGGCTGGCCCCTTGAGAACTGCTGCCGCGTTCGTAACGAGAACTTCGACTACAAGGCCGCAGGCCGTTTCGCCACTATCGACAATTATCCCTGGGTTCTTCCCGAAGATTTCCGCAAACGCTCGCAGCAGGTGCGCGACAACAAGGAGTGCGACCCGCGCCTGTTCATCTCGGCCGCACAGCCCTATTTCGACACGATGAAGAACCACACCGGCGCCGACACATGGTATGACATGTCGTTCACCGAGGCTTCGTCGCTCGGCACGTCGAAACATCTGTATTTCGCTCCCAAAAAGTTCACCAACCGCGACGGTCTTGAGTCGGGCCTGAATTTCTCTTCCGGTGCCAATTTCCCGATCATTCGTCTGGCCGACATATATCTGCTCTATGCCGAGGCCATCGCTTCGACAAATCCGCAGTCGGCTCTCGAATATGTGAACAAGGTGCACCGCCGTGCCTACGGCTGTGATCCCGAGCAACCCACCGCTTATGACTACAAGAGTCTCACCGACGAGACCATGGCCGCCAAAGGCAATGCCGCCGATATTCTGGGGCATGATGTGATCAAGTACGAGCGCTGGGCCGAGCTCTTCGCCGAAGGGCAGTGGTGGTTCGACGTGCGCCGCTATGAGATTCTTCCCAATGAGGTCAAGGTATATCCTGTCTCGACCTACGGGAATGCAGAGTACCTTGGCGAGCGCTGTTACGCCCAGCCTATCCCCCTGACAGAGATTGAACGCTATAACGGCGGTCTCAAGCAGAATTACAACTATTGATACATCTTCCCGATGGCGCCCCGCCTCGTGGCGGGGCACCGCCCCGGGAAACGTATAACAACTAAAAGATAACCCGTGAAAAAATTAGCAATTCTGTCGATCTCTGCCGTCGCGGCCGCCGGTCTGGGCGCGTTCCTCCACAGCTGTATCGGCGCCTCGGCCGGAAATCTGGCCGAGACCTCGCCTGACGGCAGAATCAGCCTCAATGTCGGCGTTACGCCCCAGGGGCGCGTGTTCTACACGCTTGCCACCCCCGAGCGCGCTGTGCTCGACACCTCATACGTGGCAATCGAGATGCGCGAAGGCATGATCGGCCACAAGTCGAAGGTGAAGAATGTGTCGCATTCGTCGTTTGACGAGACCTGGACTCAGGTGCAGGGCGAAGAGGCCCGGGTGCGCAACAACTACAACGAGATACGCATCGACCTTACCGAAGAGGGGTCGGCCGTAAAGGAATACTCGCTCGTATTCCGCGTCTTCGACGACGGTGTGGGTTTCCGCTATGAGGTGCCGGCTCAGGAGGGGGTTGACTCGCTCACCATCATGGACGAGCACACCCAGTTCAACATGGCCGAGGATGCCGTGGCGTGGTCAATTCCCTGGGATCATGAATATTACGAGCATCTTTACGAGCCCTCGCCCGTAAGCAAGATCGACACGGTCTGCACCCCTGTCACTATCAAAGTCACCGACGACCTCTATCTGGCCATCCACGAGGCCGACCTGCAGGACTATGCCTCGCTGAACCTCGTGGCCGACAGCTCGTCGACAACGCTGCACAGCTATCTCACACCCTGGTCCACAGGCGAGAAGGTGTTCAAGAAAGCTCCGTTCAACACCCCCTGGCGCACGGTAATCGTGGCCAAGTCGCCCGGCGACCTGGCCCTGTCGCGCCTGATGCTCAACCTCAACGAACCCTGCAAGATCGAAGATACCTCGTGGATCGAGCCGGGTCGCTACGTGGGCATCTGGTGGGGAATGCACATGAAGGACTTCACCTGGTGCTCGGGACCCAAACATGGCGCCACCACCGAGAACGCCAAACGCTACATCGACTTCGCCGCCGAGCATGGTTACTCGGGCGTGCTGGTCGAGGGGTGGAACCAGGGCTGGGACGGCGACTGGACCAAGAACGGCGACATCATATCGTACACCGAGCCGTATCCCGACTTCGACCTTGAAGAGGTGTGCCGCTATGCCCGCGAGAAGGGCACCCGCCTGATCGGCCACAACGAGACCGCCGGGGGCGTGCGCAATTACGAGGCGCAGATGGATTCGGCCTTCGCCCTCTATCACCGTCTGGGCATAAACACCGTAAAGACCGGCTACGTCAACCTGCTGCTCGACGGCAAGGAGCTGCACGGTTCGCAGTATGGCGTGCGCCATTACCGCAAGGTGGTCGAGACGGCCGCCAAGCACCATATCATGATCGTGAACCACGAGGGCGTGATGCCCACAGGCTGGCGCCGCACATACCCCAACCTGCTCAGCCACGAGGATATGCGCGGGCAGGAGTATGACGCATGGTCGCCTGACGGGGGCAACCCGCCCGAACACACCTGCATGCTCCCGTTCACCCGCGGTCTTGCAGGCCCGATGGACTTCACCCCCGGCACTTTCAACTACGACAACCCCTGGCTGCCCACCACACGCCCGCAGACCACAATCGCCAAGCAGCTTGCCCTGGCGGTGGTGCTCTACACCCCCAGCGTGATGTCGTCAGACAAGGTGGAGAATTATGTCGGACGCCCCGAGTTCGAGTTCCTGAAACGCTGTCCCTGCAACTGGGAGAAGACCCTCTACCCCGAGGCCAGCATCGGCGAGTATGTGACCGTGGCGCGCAAGAACCGCGGCGGCGATGACTGGTACATCGGTTCGATTACCAACGCCAGGCCCCACAACGTTGAGGTAAAACTCGATTTCCTCGATCCTGACAAGAAATATGTGGCCCGTATCTTCGCCGACGGCGAGAAGGCCGATTACCGCACGAACCCCTATCCCGTCGACATCAAGGATGTCGAGGTCAAGGCCGGCGACACGCTCCCCCTGCACCTTGCTCCCGGCGGCGGTTCGGCAGTGATACTCACCTGCAGGTAACCACCCTGCAACGGTCATTGACATTCACCGGTGGCGCGCCCGACGGGCGTGCCGCCGGCAAAGATATCAGATTTTGAAGTTAGTTTTTTTGTGTGTATAATTGTCAAAACAACCGGAATTGAATTACCGGAATTGAACACGTTATAAAGGTAAAGTTAGGTTTTGTGTTCATGACATACATAATGTGTATTGAACTGAAAAAGCCCTGCGGCGCGATGCCGCGGGGCTTTTTTTGCAAGGTGTGAGTGATGTGAGTGATGTGAGTGATGGGAATGATGGGAGTAATGGGTGGCGCCAGCCGGGGCTTTCTGTTCTGTTATCGGCCGAGCTCGGCCGATAACCCGACCGCGGTGCCTCTGAAAGGCTGGCCGGCAACTGGCGCCGGCCACCGCTACCCAGCGCCGGGCACCCGCGGCGCTGTGCACACGTCAATATACCACCCGCAGTTCTTCGCGGCGTTTTTTGGCGAAGGCGGTCTGTTCGCGTTTCAGCTTTATGGGCACTGTGGATGATTCCTGGCGCACATAGACCGTGCCGTCTGACATCACCGCCATGCCGGGGAAGGGTCTCACGGTCACGCGGGCTATGCGCTTGTCGGCTATGTCGTCGTACTGTAGGGTCACCAGGTCGGGGTAGATGGTCACGCCGTCCTGTGTCACGCCCAGCCAGGTGCGAATCCAGTGCGTGAAGGCCAGCGAGAACTTGTCTTCGATGTCGAGAGGGTCGTAGTCCGAGAAACCCGAGTTGAGGTACACGAAGTCGTCGTGCAGGCCCACCGGCACACCTAAGTTGTTCACGCCGAGATAGAGCGTGCCGCCGTCGCGCGAGTTGAGCATGCCGCATATCACCTCCATGATCTCGCGTGCCTGGCGTTTCTCGTCGGGGCGCATCTTGTTGTCGGCCGGGAATATGAGCGACTGCTTGAACTCGTGTGTCTGGTCTTCGCGCACGTTGAGCTGCGTTATGTCCACGTCCGACGGTTTGGGCAGCGACAGCAGGTCGTATATGCCCGCCATTACCAGTGCGCGTGGCTGTGTCATCTTCAGGCCGCGCAGCATGTTGTAGCTCAGCACCAGGCGCGCCAGTTTGGCCGTTATGGTATTCTCGAGGTCGCCGCTGTCGGTCATGGCGGTGGCGATGTCCAAAAGCCCCTCGGCGGGCTGCAGCTGGTCAAGGCGTCCGAGCAGGTTTATCACTGTGAGCCTTAGCTCAAGGTCGCCGTCATCGTCGGCAAACTGCCGGCACCGGCGGTCGAGCTGTTCCACCGTCGGGGAATCTATACGGCCGTCGGCGGCGAACTTGGCGAGTGCCTCGATGAGATCGGTCTTGGCCTCGATGAATGATGCGCGGTAGAGGTCGCCCCCCGTGGCGGCTATCAGGTGCGACATCTGCAGCAGCCAGTATGAGCGCGGCAGGGCATTGTCGCCGTCGGCGGCCACCATTATGTTGAGCAGCTGCGATATGTAGCTCAGCGCGCCGGGACGCAGGTATATGCGGTCGGTGTCGTCGCTGTCGAGCAGGGTCAGGTTGTCGTCATGTTCCTCGTCGGCAGGGGTTTCGTCGGCAGGGCGTTGCCACGTTTTCCCCCCGGCATACTCCTCAAGGATATATTGCAGGCAGTTCTCGACGTAGCGGTAGTTGTCGTCACGGTGACGCGACTCGTCGACCGACTCAATGCGGCCGTTTATGAACAGGCCGTCGGTCTGTGCGTAGTATGACACTTTCGTGACGGTAAGGTAGACGGCATCGTTCTTGTGAATCTTCAGGTCGTCATACCGGCCGTCCTTGTTGAATATCATCACCGGATAGCCGTAATTGCTCACCGCCCAGATGCGGTCTTCGCTGACCTCGGTGATTACGGCGGGAATCTCTTCGCCCGAGTCGCGGTCTTCACGCGCCAGCGAGCCCGAGAACGCCGTCATGGCACTGCGCATCGAGAAGGTGCAGTTCCCCTCGCCGTCGGTATCCAGAACCTTGGCGCGCAGCAGCAGCGGCTCGCCATCTTTCTCGAATGTGGAGGTGAACGCCTTCACCGGGTAGGCCACGATGTCGCGCGTGGTGATTGTGCCGCGGCCGGTGTGGAAGTCGTCGGTAATCTCGCAGTGGAACATGTGCAGTGTCTCCGGATCCTGGCGTACGATGCGTATCATTACCTCGTCGCCGGCCTCGGGGTAGGCCTTCACGTTCTTGGGGCGCGAGGCCGTGGAGGCCGGGACACCGGGATACTTCTCGGGGTCGAAGAGCATGCGCTCGGCCTCGGTCCACATGGGGTGCTGCCGCCCGGGCGTATCGCTTATGCCGGGTTTCTCGGTGAGGCGCCCGTTGAGCTGTATGCTGAAGGGGCAATCCTTTATCACCGGGTAGCTCACGGCGGTTTTCGTGGTGTTCGAGATCACGGCGGGCATAAGGCTCAGCCCCTTGGGACCCACAATCATCGTGGCCTTGTCGCTCTCGAAGACGGCAATCTCCTTCACGTCGGCGCTCGGTGAGGCCGGGCCGGTCATCAGCTTGTTGTAGCAGAGGAAGTTTATGTCGTCGAGGTCGCGCCACGAAAATTCCAGCGGACGGTCAAACCGCTCGGCATAACATTCCAGGGCCTTGCGCGGCAGTGACGACGACGGCTGTCGCAGCAGCAGTATCGCGCAGGTATAGAGCAACCCGCGGTGGGCGTTCCACTCGGCGTTGTCGGTGTCGCATGTCAGCAGGAGCTCGATGGCCAGCGCCATGATGAGGTCGCGCGTGCCCTGGCGGTTACGCGGGTCAAGAAATTTGCGCTCGTTGCTGATGTAGATCGAGAGCATGGTACTCAGCCCCTTCTTGAACAGGTGCATGAACCCCTCGTCGTCGTGACGCGAACGTATGATCGAGAAAATCTCGCCGATATATGTGTGGGCGTAGCTGTTGCGCAGGGTGAAGATGGCCATGAGCAGGCGCATCTTGCGTTCGGGTTCGTAGAGCCATCCCGAGTTGCGCAGGGTCGCGAGCGTATCCTTTACCATGCGCTCGTCGGCGTTGTCGGCAATCAGCGCGCATGCCCGCTGGTAGTCCTCGAAACCGCGCACCAGGTCAGAGAGCGCGCGGCGGCATCCGTAGCGTTCCTCGACCGGGAAGTGGGTGATGTAGTCGGTGCTCTCGATCAGGGCCACCGTGAGGTCTATGAGCCTCTGCAGCCATGGGGCGCGCCGTTCGGGTGCCTTCGCCAGCCACTGGGGTATGTTCTTGGCGATGATCTGCATGGCGGTGATGGGCCAGTGCGAGTCGCCGTTGGCAAACATGCTTGCGGCCTCGGCCAGTGTGGCCACGTCAGAGAGGTCGCTCTTCACTTTCAGGCGGCGGAACGGGGCCGCCTGCGGCAGTGCCATCACGTTCTCGAACGAGAATGCCCGGCGCTGTGGCGCCGGAATGGCCACCGGCTCGAGTTTCAGCCAGCCCCCCTCGGTAGAGAGCACGCGGCACTGCACGCGCTCGAAACGCTTGAAACGGTGCTTGCCAAGGTCGATGGGGAAAAACGTGAGGCCGTTGATGTCATCGCGCAGCGAATATGTGCCGCTGCCCGAGTCGAACCGCATCACGCGGAACCGGTACTCCTGGCCCACGGCATAAAGCTCGGGCACGTAAGTATTCTGTTCCTGCTCGAAACGGTCGCCTCCACGGTAAGTACAGATAATCTTTTCAGGAATATTGTTTGCCTGGAATTCAAATGGCTTTACCCTGAACGGTGTCGCCGAGGCCGGATTCGGGATAATGAAAGTTACGCGGCCATATTCTTTACTGACATCAAATTCAGAGCGTTTGAACTCATACTTTTTTCCAATTTCGTAAGTCATGATGATGAATAGAATAAATTGATAAGACTTTGATTCAATAGATTGTTTTCCTGTTGCAAAGATACACAAAAAAGTGATGTATGGCAAAATGTATGTGGAGGGTGGTGGGGCGGCAGAATGAAAGCCCCCGGAAAGCCTGCGTCGGCTTTCCGGGGGCGGGTAGTGTTTTATGAACGGAATTATAAAGAGAGTTTCACGGTTGAGCCGTTGGCCTGTACGATATACAGACCTTTGCCGGGGAGCGTGGCTGAGCCTTCGCCCGAGGCCACGAGGCGCCCGGTGACGTCGTAGACCCTGATGGCACCCTCGGCTGTGACGGTGAGGCCGCTGACACTTACCCCCGGTGACGCCGTGACGGTGTCGAGCGCGCTGCTGCCGATGGCTCGGATGCGGCTGAAACCGCTCCAGCCTGCCGCCGGGCCGCCGACGAG
>USKE01000096.1 GCA_900555165.1 uncultured Porphyromonadaceae bacterium
CGAGAGCCGCCTCTTCTTCGTCGACCGCCTCATCGACATGGGCGCGCAGATCATACTCTGCGACCCGCACCGTGCCGTGGTCATCGGTCACGACCACAAGTTCACCCTCCGCGGCAACCGCATGAGCTCGCCCGACATCCGCGCCGGCATCGCCATGCTCCTGGCCGCCATGTCGGCCAGCGGTAACAGCGTCATCGGCAACATCGAGCAGATTGACCGCGGCTACGAAGACATCGACACCCGCCTCAACCAGCTCGGAGCCTCAATCACCCGCCTCTGAACTTTCTCAATTAGACTCTAAATTTCTGTAAAAGCTTTATCACACAGGCACGACAGTCAGCTGTGACTGTCGTGCCTGCATCGTTAACACTTCAATCCAACGGATTCTGAGGTCGCGATTCATTGGCCCCATCTATTCGCTGATTATCTGAGAATTACGCATCTAGTTCAAAATTAACAATGATACCTGAGGTAAAACTCACCTCATATCATCCTATCAGACTCCACAGTTTATCTTAATATCCCCCACAGGGTGCATGCCGTCTTCTATCCTGAACTTTATAACTTTGCACATATTTCAAACAAACTCATGCATCGTTTAATTCAACTTTTGGCATTGCTCACAGCATTTGCTTCTACCACCCACATAAAAGCGGTCAATATCGGCCCACTTTCATACAGCCTCGATTCGCCGATTCAGGGGGAAGCCTCTGTCGATGGGCTTTCATCATCAGACAATAATGCTGAAACACTCATAATTCCGGATGTGGTAATAGTCGACGGCAACAAATATACAGTGACCAGAATCGCTGCAAACGCATTTGCAGACACCGAATTACCTGAAAAAATAATAATTCCAGAATCAGTCACTTCTATCGAGCAATATGCCTTCAAAAACACATCACATCTGACGGGCATTATCATCGATGACGGCAACTTACTCGAACTAAGCGATTACGCTTTCTCTGACTGTTCTCTGTCTAATATAAAATTACCTCGGAATCTTAAGACAATCGGGAAATACACATTCAACAATTGCATCAATCTGCATGACATTGATTTATGTGAAGTAAAAACAATCGGCGACCATGCTTTTGCCGGGTGTAGTTCTCTGACGAGCATTACACTTCCTCCAACCGTGGTTTATCTCGGCCATGTAGCATTTCCATATATTCAAGAAGTTTACTTTAAGGCAAATACTCCGATACTCTACCCTGACATTTTTCCTGACGGAATCACATATATTATGGAATGTCCAGACCCGCCTGTTGTCAAGGCTATGAATCTTGAATCAATACCACAGTCGGGCAAACTCTACGTACCCACAGGGACTGTCGACCGTTATGATACAAGGTTTGGATCAGCATATGCATCCGCATATGGCAGTGTGGGAAATACACAGACAACATTCTACTGGAAAAACATGGATATCCGTGGATATGACAACAGTGTCAGGCTAACTATCAACGGATCAGGTCATGTATATCTCAGGCAAGTAGACTACTATCCTGACACTCCCTGGGAACTGAAAACCGGCGATCAAATCTTTAGCTCTGACCGACTACTAATAATGCCGGATGAAAACTACCACCTGATATCGGTGACGATTGATGGGAGACCATCCGATATGTCGCCGATAGAGACACTGAAAAGCATAAACTACTACAAGAACAGCTCCGTCGAAATCACATTCGCTCAAGTTGACGAATCACTCTCGGCAGAAAGGGCGCGCATCACCGTCAAGGGTAATGACATGCATACCCACACACATACATATCCCGAGGGGCACTCCGCTTCAATTGATATTAGTCCGGAAGAAGGCTGGCATATCCACATGGTGAGGTATAACGGTAAAAATGTCACATCACAATTAAAGGACAATACCTATACTACAAGTCCTCTTCACGGCGACAATCTTCTGGAAATTATATTCGTTGACAATCAGCTTACATCCATTCAATCGCCCGATTTGTCTGACAATATAGACATCCGTACCGCCAATGGGCAGATTGAAGTCTATGGCACAAAACCAGACACGCTGATACAGATCTATGATGTCACAGGCACACGGGTGTACTGCGGTAAAGACACTATTATCAGGCTTGACCCCAACATATACCTGATGTCTATCAACGGCGTCACATACAAATTCGCATTATAAAATTCCCCAATCACCTATATGGCTATGAATAAGTTCATATTATTTATCATATTGTCTGTGCAATGCTTTACAGCAGTCATGGCTCAGACTGTCGAAATCGGCTATCTGAAATATGATCTCGATTGGCAGTATAATCCAAATGACGGATACAGCAACGACCGTGTCACTGCCGTGATTGGTTTTAGTGATGAATACAAGGATGCTGAAACCTTAGACGTCTCGAATTTAGCTATTCCGGAAAGCATAACCGTCGATGGTGTCTCTCATCCTGTTAAAGTAATCGCGAACTATGCCTTCAGCTCTTATCCTAAGCTTGATAAGATTGTAGTTCCAGGTTCAGTAGTCCAGATTTGCGGGCATCAATTCAAAGCTTGTAATTATAGTAATTGGGACTATGATGGCCCGTTTGTATTCATCGAGGATGGAGATCTCTACGAATTGGATCCCTGGGCATTCTCTTTCAGTGACATCAAAAAAATCAGATTACCTAAACAACTTAGAATTATCGGCGCTGAATCATTTGCGCATTCCGACATTGACAATTTCATCATACCGCCGCGGGTACAGCAGATACGGGCATCCGCACTTGAAGGAGACATCAGAGGCGCATCCCATCTCATTTGCCCACCATCTATGAGTGCATTGACGGCACATTTTCACCAATTATTGCAAAGTATGGTTTTCGTAGGGAGTCCATATATATCGAGAAACAATGGCGGTGAACGTTTTAACTATAACTATACAATAACATGTGAAAGCCCTACACCATCAATTATTGACACCAATGCACTTGGGTCAGGGACATACGTATATGTGCCTAAGGGTTATGAGAGTATTTATAATGACATTCGGTGTGAATATACCTCTGATGACAATACCTACTCAATTAATGACTGGAGCAAATTCAATATAAAACCCTATGACAACAGCGTCACAATATATATCGAAGGTAACGGACAGGTATATGCAGACGGAGAGGAGGTTCATGACGGCGAGAAACTGATGAGCTATGCCCGACAGTTATATTTTGAGCCTGGAATAGGCCATAAACTGGAATCATGCACCATTCAAGTTGCTTACGGGAGCAAGTATAAATACACCCCTATATCGGCGCTCTCCAAAATTGATTTCAGTCTCTACAAATCTATCACTTTCTCATTTTCGCCAAACACTCCTACAGGTGAAAAAGACTATGCAAACATCACAGTGAAAGACTGCCAGACGCATACCACGACACACCATTACCCTACCGGGACATGCGCCACCATTGATCTCACACCTCTTAACGATAATACGATAGAATCTGTGATTTTCAATGGAACGGATGTAACAGGTCAGATTACCGATACCAATAAATTTACTACAACGCCTCTTTATGGAAACAATTCTCTGACAGTAATTGTCAAAGATCCGGCAAAAGGCAACGATTAAATATCGATTCTATCAGGAAAGGATTAATTTACAACGTTCAACCGCAATTATGCCCCGGCTTGTGCTTGTGCATGTGCCGGGGTAATTTTTTATTGACCACATAATGACGCTGAAATGTCAGCAAAAAAGTCATGATCAAGAATCTTGCTCAATCGTATCAGTAAAGCTGTATCGAGTGATTGTCGGCCAAAAATATCATAAATATTTGAACGATCACAATTTAAACTTCTCGCAAGCCATGTCACCGTACAACAGCGCGGCATCTGAGAGAATACTGTTTTCACCATATTCCCGACATGAATATGAGGTGTGGCACTCTTAATTGGCATAAAAAGCGTGGACTTATATGTGTCTACCAAAACAGAGGCATCGCCAAACGCCCACCACAGAGTAAACAATACATGCCCACGCCGGATTGTTATCTCTGCCCGCAAACGGGTATAGATAGCACACCAGCAAGCACGTCTGAAACTTTGACCTCTATGGTTGAAATTGGCGATTTCTGTTTTGGGTCTTGTTAAAAACGCATCTTGTATGTACAAAAGCTCATCAAGAGCTTTCATTTACAAAGATATTAAAAATTTTCCAATTTACTATACAATATTGCAGATGAGATTATACTGGTCGTATATAGTATTTCTATAGGTGCTACACCTCAAATAAAAGCTCAGTGTCAATCAGCAATCGGCTGGCATTGAGCTTTAGCCGGTCAGTAAAAAGCAGACAGTTGAAATATTCATACGGCAGAACCCCGTGGCTTGAGGTAGACACGGGGCTCTGCTGTTTAGTGTGCCGTCGGCTATCTTCAGGGCTGGGGCTGGACGGCACGCAAGGTGAGGTCGCGGTGACCGATCTCACACGACATCAGGTGGTTGTTGATTTTGATGTCTTCGATTTCCGTGACGTTTGAGAATATGGTCTGGGCGGCGCGGGTTATCTGCTGGGTGACAAGGCGCACGGCACCGGGCCGGAGAGTCTCCAGGTCGGGCGCGCTCTCCTGCGTGAGCACATTGTAGTCAAGCGCCACACCCTGCGGGTCGACCGACACGCTGAGTGTCGAATAGTCGAGGGTCACAAGCAGGTCGTCGTCATCCTTGGCCATGTAGCTACCCGAAATCGTGGCCACACCCGAGGCTGTCACCGATACGGGGGCCGTCAGCGTCTCAGACGCCCCTACGGCGTTGTCGACGGTAATCAGCGCCTTCATCGTCACTGTTCCTTCGGTCTTGCCGGGAGTGCGCTCGAAATCGAACACACGCACCACTGTCGACTGTGTGCCGGGGGTACTCTGCAGCTGTTCGGGAGTCGACGACCATGAACCCTCAATCTTCTCGACAAGGCGTGTCTTCGTATCGCACGAGACAGCGAGCAATCCCACCAGTGCCGACAACAATAATACTTTCTTCATAATATGTCGTTTTATTGATTTTGCGTAAAAAACCTTACATAAGGTTAACGCACTGTCAGCATGATATGTTTATCGCCCGGCCACTCTCCCCATGCCCTATTCCCCGGAGATCATGGCGAGGAAGGTGTCTTCGTCGATGACGGGGATGCCGAGGGCGGCAGCTTTCTCGCGTTTGGCGGGCCCCATGTTCTCGCCGGCAAGCACGTAGTCGGTCTTCTTGGAGATTGACCCGACGTTGCGGCCGCCATTGCGCTCTATCAGCTCCTTGTATTCGTCGCGTGAATGACGGCTGAAGGTGCCGGAAATCACAAATGCCTTCCCGCCGAGCCGGTCTGAGGTCTCCCCCTCTTCGGTCTCGGGCATCGACATATGCAGCCCCACGCGGCGCAGACGCTCGACCATGCGGCGGTTGCGCGGGTTGTTGAAATACTCAATGATGGACTCGGCGATGCGCGGACCGATATCTTTCGTGGCCGACAGCTCGTCGAAAGTGGCCGACATGAGGGTATCGATGTCGGGGAACGCCTTTGCCACTTTCTTTGCCACGGTGTCGCCCACGTAAGGTATCGAGAGGCCGTAGATCACGCGGTCGTATGGCATGTCGAACGATGCCTTGAGGCCGTCGAGCACCTTCTCAGCCGAGCGAGGGCCGAATCCGGGGAGCCGAAGCAGCTGGTCGTAAGTCAGGTCGTAGAGGTCGGCGACGTCGCGCACATATCCGGCGTCATAGAGCGCCTGGGCGGTCTCCTCGCCGACACCGTCGATGTTCATCATCTTGCGGCCGACATAATGCTCAATGCGCCCCACAATCTGCGGGGGGCAGTGGAACCGGTCGGGGCATATCCAGGCAGCCTCGCCGGGCACACGTTTCAGCGGGGTGCCGCAAGCCGGGCAGTGTGTCACGAACTCGACGGGCGCGGCGCCGGGGAGGCGGCCGTTCTCGTCGACACCGGTAATCTTGGGGATGATCTCGCCACCTTTCTCAACGTAGAGCATGTCATGCTCGTGTATGTCGAGCGACTTGATGATGTCGGCATTGTGCAGCGAGGCGCGTTTCACCACCGTGCCTGACAGCAGGACGGGGTCGAGATTCGCCACGGGTGTAACGACACCCATGCGGCCGACCTCGAACGACACATGGTCGAGCCGCGTAAGCGCCCTCTCGGCCGGGAATTTGTAGGCAATGGCCCAGCGCGGCGATTTGGCCGTGAAACCGAGATTGAGCTGCTGGCGCAGACTGTTTACCTTGAACACCAGGCCGTCGGTGGCCACGGGGAGTTCCTTGCGGTGCTCGTCCCAGTGCTTGATGAACGCGTCGACCTCGTCGAGCGAGTGCAGCAGCGTCATGATCTCCGACACCTTGAACCCCCACGAGCGGGCGGCCATCATGTTGTCGTAATGATTGTCGGCAGGCAGGTCGGGGCCTAACAGGTAATAGAAATATGCGTCAAGGCCACGGCGCGCCACCTCGCGGGTGTCGAGGGTCTTGAGCGTACCGGCTGCGGCGTTGCGCGGATTGGCGAACAGCGGCTCCTCGTTGAACTCACGCTCCTTGTTCAGGCGCTCGAAAGCGCTCCAGGGCATAAGTATCTCGCCGCGGATCTCGAACATCTCGGGCCACCCCTCGCCCGAAAGCCGCAGGGGGATGGACTTTATGGTCTTCACGTTCTCGGTGACCACGTCGCCGCGCTCTCCGTCGCCGCGTGTCACAGCGCGCACCAGACGCCCGTGCTCGTAGATGAGGGATATCGAGGTGCCGTCGAACTTCATCTCGCCCACGACATCGAAAGGCGCGTCGCCGAGCCCCGAACGCACGCGGCCGAACCACTGGTCAACCTCATCGATCGAATAGGTGTTAGACAGCGACAGCATCGGGTGGATATGCTCGACCGACTCGAATCCCGAAAGCAGGTCAGACCCCACGCGGCGCGTTGGCGACAGGGGGTCGTCCATCTCGGGGTGCGCGGCCTCAAGCGCCTCAAGCTCCTTGAGCAACATATCGAAGTCTCGGTCAGAGATTTCGGGCGTGTTCAGCACATAATAGTTGTGGTTATGGCGGTTTATGATGTCGCGCAGGTCAAGTATGCGCTGCTGTTCGGGCGTGTGCATAGTGTCAATTATATCTGATATGGTTCAGGGCACGCAGGGTGTTGCAAAGCGTGGAGCTCCAGAAACTGCGGAACTCCTCGGTTTCGGTGGCGATGGCACCGGCCACGACCTCGTCGGTAGAGTCGCGCACGGTGCTGATGAAATTGTAGAGCGACTGGAAGATGTCGGCCAGCCCCTCGGATACCGACGCCGCCACCGGCGTGTCGGAGTATTTCATGTCCTCCTCGAAGACCTCGAGATATACGTCGTCGGGGCCGAGAAGTTCCTCCATGTTGCGCCGCAGGGCCTCGTAATAGTCCTCGTCGAGGGCGTCCGCCAGGAAAACATCGTCGGCAGGTTCGTCCCCCCCGGCAGCCACAAGATCGGTAGCGGTGATGTAAAGCCTTGGCAACAGCCTGAGCATCAGGTTCACGAACTCGTCGCGGTCGGTCTCGCGCGCGTTCTCCACAGCCACGCAATACTCATTGCACAGCCCTATGAACGTTATGGCGTTTGTGGTCATGGTGTATATGGTTTCTTGTTGTTCGTGTATAACCCGTGCGCCGTGATATAGTTCACCACTGCGGGGGAGAGTAGACCGTCGACCGACTCTCCGGCGGCAATGCGGCGGCGCACCTCGGTCGACGAGACATCGAATTCCGGCACCCCCTCAAGCAGGTCGGCGCCCTCGCCGGTCAGCACCGAACCCGGACGCGGGTAGACTATCGGGCTGAAATTCGCGGCTATGAACCCGCTCTCGCGCCAGCGGTCGAAAATCGCCCAGTTGTCACCCCCGATGATAAGCCTGAAACGGCAGTCGGGGTGCTCGGCCACAAGGCGCCTTAGCGTTGCGGCGGTGTATGACGGCCTCGGCATCGACAGCTCAATATCAGAGGCCTCAAGCCCGGGCTCGCCGGCCACGGCCAGGCGCAGCATCTCCATACGGTCGGCATCGGGTGCCATGTCGGAATCCGCCGCCTTCAGCGGATTCTGGGGCGACAGCACCAGCATGACCCTGTCGGCCAGCCCGGCGGTGATAACCGCACGCGCCACGGCGATGTGGCCGTTATGCGGCGGATTGTATGAGCCACCCATCACCCCCACGGTAAGG
>USKE01000097.1 GCA_900555165.1 uncultured Porphyromonadaceae bacterium
CGGCTCGCCCGTCGATTTGTCGTCGGCGTGCGAGCAGTAGAGCATCCACACCCGCCGGGCGCGCTGCACGAGGCGGTAGAAATAGTAGGCGTACGATGCCTCCTGGTGCTCGGTAGTGAGCATGCCGTAAGCCTGGCGGAGTACGTTCGGGATGAATGTCTTCGGGAAGTGGCGCCGGGGGAAGATCTGCTCGTTCATCGAGGGGATGAAGAGGTTCCCGAAGTCGATGACACGCGCCTCAAGCACACCCATTATCTGCAGTCCTTCGAGGGGCCGCCCCTCGAAACTTACCGTTTCGCCGGCTACAAGCCGCTCGACGAGGTGGAATACGGTGGTATCGGCCATGTAGGCGCCTTTCGGGGCCAGGTAGGTGGCGGTGAGACGGCGCAGATGGTCTATGGCATCAAGGTATTTGAGAACCAGGGCGGTGTCGATGACAAGGGGGGAGGGACGGGCGGGGATCTGGGGGGTGGGGCCATCCGGGAGAGGCTCGACTTCGTCATCGCCCACGGTGGTTTCGGGATCGGTTTCTTCGGTGTTCTGGTCGGGGTCACTCATGGCACGGAGGGCCAGGGTGGCGTCGGGCATGGCGTCGAGAACCCAGCGGAGGATGGAGGTGAGGTAGTCGAGGACGGCGGTGGTGTCGTTGCGGTCGTCGATGAAATCGAACAGGGGGAGGAGGCGGCTGTAACGGTCGGTGCGCGTGAAAAACTCGCGCGTCACATTATAGACGCGCCCTAAGTTGATGTGCATGGTGGCCTCGCCGGCGGCTACACCGGCTGCAAGACGCACGAACGGGTGAGACAGCACCTTTATCACATCCTTGTGGAAGAATACCGGCTCGCCCGAGCGCGAGCGGCGTGCCCTGAGCTGCATCCCCACCACGTCGCTCACAAGCGACCCGACCGACGAATTGCGCAGTCGGTAACCCATGGTGAGGTTCACAGGCTTTATGTCGGCGGGGATGGCGCGAAGGACGGGTAGGGCCATGTTCTCGTCGGGCAATACCACGGCGGTGTCGAGCATCCGTTCGGGGTCGGGGGCGGCTCCGGTTGCCACGCCGGGGAAAAGCCCGGCGATGGTGTCGCCGATATATTTTGCCTGCCCGATGCGGGAGGGCACGCCTACTATATGAATCTCGGGGAATGGGAGGCTTTCGCCCGGGCAGTCATGCAGTGAGGGGAACTCGCGGGCGTATTCCCTGAGGAACCGCACGGCGGGGTTCCCTTCGTCGGCAAAGGCCGGCGAGGCGGTATCCCAGTAGAAGTCGGCCAGCGGCTCGCCGTCGGGGGTGGGTTTGTCGCGAAGTATAGCGAAGATTCTCTGCTCGGCGCGCGACAGCATGTTGAACCCCACGAACACATAGCGGCGGCAGGGGAGGTCTGATGCCTCGCGGTCGGGGAGGGTTTCGCAGATTTCGCGGTAGGCCATTCCCATGTAGTGCAGACCCTTTTCACGCAGTGTCTCGCGGAACCGGGTGTATACCTCGAACAGCACCTGCCAGAGCTTGATGAACCCTGCGGATGCCTTCGAGCCGCGGCGTCCGTCGCCGCTGGGATGCACCACATGGTTCCAGAATTCGCTCACTTCGCCCGGCAGACGCGGGTCACCCCAGTGACGCAGAATGGCCTCTGCCTGATTCTCGGTAAGGTAGTTTGACGAAATCTCGCGCACGGCCTCGATGTTATGGAACAGTTCGGCCGGGTCGACAAGCTGCATGTCCACCTCGTTTATGTCAGACATAAGCACGTCGGCCCACCGCTGGAAACTGTTGAAGTCGACATCCGGCGCCTGTACCGTGTTTTTGTCAGATGCCTCGTAATGTTCGAGCTGTATGCGTCGGTAGACGCAGTAGAGTATGAAGATTGATTCCAGACGGTCGGCGTGCACGGTGTCGACCGACCGCGTCACCAGGTCGACGATGGTGCATGACTCGGGGTGGAAACCCCTGAGACCTCGTGCCTGCATGGCCTGGGACATTGCCTGGTGGAAAAACGTGCAGGCACGCTTGTTGGGGAACACGAAACAGGTGTCGACCAGGCGGTCGAGCGGTTCCTCGTCGAGGTAAGCGTTTACGATGTCGCCTATGAACGACCGTCTCATTTCTTGATCAGCAGGATTATTTTTACGGCCACGTCGAAGAGTACGATCTTGGCGTTGGCGTTGGCGGCGATGTCGGCCGCGGCCTTGTCGAAGACCGCCATCATCCCCTCTACATTGCGCGTGTTTATGAACGGGGCGAAACGCGACGAGAATGCGGCCTCGCCCTGGGTCATGGCCAGCAGTTGGGGCATGGCCAGGTTGGCGGTGAAATTCTCGCGTGTCATGCGCTGGCAGTATGCCATCAGGCGCACCAGCCCTTCGCGTCCGAGTGCGGCGTTGTCGTTGCTCCATTTTTTCAGGGCGGCCACGTCGCGGCGGTAAGCGGCGCGCATGAGCTGTGCGAAGATTTCAAGGAAACGAGCCTCGTCGCCCCCAGACCTCACGATGTCGAGTGCGCGGCCGGGCGAGCCGGCGGCCAGACGGGCGGCCGCACGGGCCTCGGCCTCGTCGGCACCCGCGGAGATGAGCCACGCGGCGGTCTCGTCGTCGGTCAGGCGCGGCACCTCCACGCGCTGCAGGCGCGAATAGATGGTGGGCAGAATCTCGCGCGGGTTGTCAGACGCCATTATCAGCATCACGCCGGGCAGAGGTTCCTCGATAAGTTTCAGCATCTTGTTGGCGCACTGCGGATTCATGCGTTCAGGCAGCCACATCAGCACTATCTTGCGGTCGGCGGCATGCGACTCGAAACTGAGCTTGCGCATGATATCCTGACTCTCCTCGACATACATCACCGGCTGGGCGTTGGCATTGCCGAGAGCGTTCTGCCATCGGGCGATGTTCATCAGCGGCGACTCGCCGAGCATCTGGCGGAACAGCTCCATGAAGTCGTCAGACAGCGCCACGCTGCGCCCGGCTTTTATGACCGGGAACGAGAAGATGGTGTCGACATGGTTGAATGTAGTGTGCTGAACGCAACTCGGGCACCGCCCGCAGGGCTCGCCGTCGGGTGTGCGGTGCGTGCAGTGGATGTACTGTGCCAGAGTCCTGGCCAGGGCGAACTTGCCCAGGCCGCCCGGCCCTTCAAGCACGAGGGCGTGGGGCAGCCGGTCGGTGGCGACCATGTCGCGCAGTCTCTCTTTCACGTGGCTGTTGCCGGGGATATCGCTGAATCTCATTCTCTGTGGTTCTTCAGTGCAAATTTACTAAATTACCGTGCCCAATCGGCAATAACAGAGGGAAAATATGTGATTCAACGCTATAAAAAGCGGCAAAAACGGGATAAAATCAAGAGCCGGTTGACAGATATTTCTGAACCGGCTCTTTGAGATTGTCTAAATTTATGGTATAGGATTATTCGCGGAGGCGGGAAAGAAGGTCAAGGAGACGGTCGGGGGTGCCGATGGTGTAGCCTTGGCTGACATATACCACGCGGTTGAAGGTATCGGCGACTATCGTGACGGGGAACTCGGCGCTCTCAAGCTTGAGGTTGGCGCGTAGTTCGTCGAGTATGCGGCTGGCGGTGTCGTGTCCGATGACTACGTTTGCCGGCAGACGGAAAGTGGCGTCGGGAGCGGCGCGGTTCAGTCTGTCTGCATCGGCATAAAGGAGTACGATCTTGCGGCCGTCGGCCTCGAATTTGTCTGAAAGGGCGCTTATTTCGTTGAGCACATGTGATGTGGGCTCGTGGTTGGGCGCTCCGTATATGAGAATGTAATATCCGCGTCCGGTGGCGCTCAGCAGTGACCTTTCATTGCCGGAGGCGTCGGTGAACAGATTTTCGGAATTGAAAGAGCCTATCACCTGCACTCCGGTGGTGTCCTGGCGTATGGTCAGCGGCACGAGTGTTTCGGTTCCGGGTGAGACGTTGAAGAAGGAACTCCGCGCCAGCACGCTGCCGTCGGCCATGCGCTGGCCGGTGGTGAGGAGATAAAGCCCGGGGTCGAAAGAGTTGTAGTTGCCGTTTATCCATGAGAGGGTGGTCTCCTCGTCGAACTCAAGCAGTCTCGGCACGCCGTTCTCAATTCTGGAAATGGTGAAGTGCGTGTAATACCTGGGGTCGTCTATCCTTCCGGCTTGCGTATAAGTGAACTTCACTGTGCCGGTTGTGGCGGGACGAGAGGCGGTTTCTTCAGCCGAGGGAGCATCGATTGAGGCGTCAATCCATGATGAGCCGTCGTGCCACTGCGTCTTGCCTGTCACCGGGTCTATGCGCGAGGGGATTCCCATCGCCCGTGCCGAGGCCACGAAGAAGATGGCGCGCGAAAGGGCGTCGGCTTTGCGCACACGCCACACGGCCGAGGGGTGAATGCGCAGTCTGCCGGGATTCCACACCTGGTCAGGCTCGATGTTGCGGCTCACCCAGGCCACCCAGCGCGTCGGGTCGTCGCGGTATGTTTTCACGTCGGCAGGAGAGATGTCACCGAGAAATTCCTTTACAAAGGGTTCAAGCCCTTCGTTTTCGATACGCGGATTCAGTACATAGCTGTTGAAAAGGGGCGTATCCTGGCGGGGTATGAACAGTCGGTCTGTGATGACCTCCATCGGTATGTCACGCCTGTCTTTCTCGCTCACAGCCATGAGGATGTCGAGAATCGTCGCACGTTGGCGCGGTTCGGCATCGCGGATCAGTTGCTCGATGGCACTGTGGTTGCCGCGCGACTCCACGAGTATCTTCACGGCATTTTCGGGGTCTATGCCCGTTTCTGCGGCGAAATTGCGTGCCGACTCCTCGGTGGCGAATGTCGAGGTGTATGCGTTGCGGATTGAATCCTCACGCTGTTTGCGCGCCTCGTTGGCGGCGACCATGTCGGCTGACGGCGAGGGGAGTTTGGCAGAAGGCGCAGGGGGCACGATGTTGAACTCCACAGGGTCAGGATGATGACGGCTGTCGTAGTCGAGCCGTATCATGAGGGGCGCCGTTGCCGAGGGGGTGAGCCGTTCCAGGCCGAAACGGTCGCCGTCGGTGGCCCAGACAATCAGGTCGCCCATTCCAGACACGAGCGAGGCTTTGCCGTCGGCGCCGCTTTTCTTGCGTGCAACGGGATAATACTCGCCGTAATTGTAGAGCATGAAAAGCACGGTGGCTCCCTCTACGGGATTGGAGGCGCTGTCGGTCACAAGCACATACTTTTCCGATACCGGCGCGTAGTTCTGGGTGACATTTATTGTGGTGTTGACAGCCGAGCGGCCTATGCGTTCCTCAGGCCCGTCGTAATATCCGTAGGCGTTGGTGGTCATGAGCATGCCCCGCGAGGCCGGAAGGTTGAACCATGCCATGTCGAGCAGCGGCTCAGGCTCGCATGCGCCGATGAACCACCATTTGCCGTCGGCCCAGGCCTCGACCCAGGCGTGATTGTCGTCGGTGTGTGCCCAGCGCGGGGTGTAGACCTGACGCGCAGGTATGCATACCGAGCGTAACGCGGCTACGGTGAACGTCGACTCCTCGCCGCAACGCCCTATGGCCTGACTGACCGTGGAGAGCGGTGTTGAGGTGCGCCCGTCGCTCGGGCGATAGGTGGCTTTCTCGTGGCACCAGTGGTTGACTTCAAGAATGGCGTCGCGCATCGGCAGGCCCTTTACACGGTCGCGAAGTTCTTCGTAGAAGACACGACGGCTGTTGTCAAGGTCCTCGTTGTTTACACGCACCGGGAGCACGAAATGCCTGAACTCGCGGTCGGGCACGCTGTCGCCCCAGGGCATCTCGGCCCTGGCCCGGAGCGATAGCCTTACGTTATCGAGAAAATATTGCGGAGTGCGGTTGACCATATCGGGCCATGGCATGTAGGCGTAAAGGAATTCGAGTGCATCCTTTTCTGTATCTTGGGTCAGGCGCTCCCGGCGCATGAAATCGGGGACGCGGCTGTCGGCCGCTGTGTCCATCCTCGCGGTGAAATCATTGTGGAAACGCGCCGCCTGGGCGCCGGATGTTCCGGCGGATGCGAAACAAGGCAGCAATGCGGCGGCTATTGCGATATGTATCAGTCTGTTTGTCATGATATGAGCAAAAATGACGGGTCAAAGTGAGCGCACCGCCTCGACGAGTCGTTCCACGAGCGTGCGGTCTGATGATGTTGATGAATATTCGTCGTCGCTTCCGGCACCCATGCGTGTCGCGTCGTTGCGGTACGACATTCCGCTCGGAATCCTGACGCTGCATGAGGCATGGAAACTCGTGATGCCTGTCTCGGCGGCAATCCGGCGCAGGTTCCCGGGGTTGATACAGACGGCTCCCGCCGGCCATTATGGTGATGCGTCCGGCTGCCTGTTCATTGAGGCAGCGCAACATCTCCATGCCCTGTTCGGCGGAGGGGGCACAGCCGGATGTGAGCACGCGGTCGAATCCGAGCGCGATTATATCCTCCAGGGCCCGGAACGGATCGGCGGTCATGTCGAAAGCACGGTGGAAGGTAAAGCTTTTGGCGCCGAAAGCCGCCCCGCGGCGCATCAGGCGCGATGTGCGCTCGATGTCAACCGAGCCGTCTGAGCGCAGCACGCCGATAACGAACCCGTCAGCGCGAGCGAGCGACGGCTCCGAGAGGTCAGCCTCCATACACAGCATCTCATCCTCGGTGTATAGGAAATCGCCCGGGCGCGGCCTGAGCAGAACATGTCGTCTGAGTCTGTCGGCGAAAGGTTCGCTGAGCAAGAGCGATGACGCCTGAGGGGTGAGTCCACCTAATGGCAGGGCACTGCATATCTCCACACGGTCGGCGCCGCCGAGCACCGCCGCGCGGATGCTCCGGAGGTCACCGGCGCATATCTCGAGTTCGGGTTTTGTCATGGGGCGGTTCATTTGCGTGGGAGTTCCGTGTCAAGTTCCACAATGTAGTCGATGGAATCGGCCGGTGCGGGTGTTTTGTCGCAATGTAGCACTATCCCTTTGTCTTTGAGACGTGAGAATCTCACCGGATTGCCTGAGGCGAACTCTTTGGCAGAACGAACCTTAACGCCGACCGGTACCTCTATGTCTTTCCCTGCCGGTGTGAAGATGTGCAGGAAGAGGCGGTTTCCCTTTCGTGTGGCCACACCCCATTCGGTTTCCTTGAAATCTCCGGCCTCGGTGCCGTAGACAGTCTCGCCGTTGGCCCGCATCCAGGCGCCGATCTCTTTCAGGCGCTCCAGACTCTGGTCCGGCAGACGTCCGTCGGGGCGCGGGCCGATGTTGAGCAGCAGGTTGGCGCCCATTGACGCGGCACGCACCAGATAGCGCACCAGAGTCGGCGTGTCTTTGTAATCGGTGTCTTTCACCTTGTATCCCCACATGCCGTTCATTGTGTTGCAGGTCTCCAGCGGCAGTGTGCCGATGCCCTGGCCCGAGAGCCCGGCTGTGTTCTGGCCCGGCAGGTCGCGCTCGAAAATCTGCAGGTCCTCCCCCTCGAACGGCACCTGATGATGGTTGTTGGCCACCATGCAGCCGGGCTGCAGGGAATGGATAAGGGCGTATTGTTCCGGCAGCTGCCAGTCGAAGGGCACAGCGTCTTCGTCATGGTCCCACCAGCCGTCGAACCAGATGCAGCGTACCGGGCCGTAGTTGGTGAGCAGTTCCGTGATGTACTCGCTGAGGGACTGGTTTGCCGCGACGCGCTCCGCCGTCACCCTGGCATGCAGGGATTCCGGGATTTGGCATGAGAGGCCCTTGGTCTGCTCCATGTCTGACTGCCTCCTTTTCTTGATTTGCAACGCAAGTATAGCCGGAAAGCCAGGGAAAAGCTATTACCAACACCATCAAGGAATGGCGAACAGACGAAGCATAAGCACTAAAAGGAACAGTGCTGCGGGGAATGAAAAAAGCTGCCTGTGGGCTTCAGGTATTCTGAGGCCAACAGGCGGCTTGATTTTTCTTCTTGCATGCCCTGGCCGAATGCTCATATGTCATAAAGTAACAAACAAAAATTTGATAGATAGCAGCCCACTATTCCGGGTTACATTTTTTGTTATGTGTTTCATTTTTTAAAAATCATGCGATAAATATAATAAAGCAGATAAAATTCTTTGTTAAACAAGCAGAATAAATTTGTGTTTTTGTAACGATAAAATCTTGTGCGGATATTATATTTTTGACAAAAGTGCCGATTATATCTGTAGGGGATGTTTCTGCAGCAACGGCTCGTATAACTGTAAA
>USKE01000098.1 GCA_900555165.1 uncultured Porphyromonadaceae bacterium
TTTAATGTGATTTATCTCAAAAACCGGCCACCGGAACGTTAACATTTATTTTTAAACAGCCTCTGGTTGAACGCACGGCCTGACTCGCAATTAGCGTAAGTTTGACAGGCCATACGATTCTACAAAGTTACACATTTTCGGTGTAACCGGGGGCATCCGCGCCGTCAAAATCAGGAGCTGAATCCGGGAATTTTACCACCCCGACACCTTTTTTGCCGTTGATACCGATAAGCAAGGGGGAATCAAACGTGACGGCCCTGAGTCCTTTCGACTCGTATACCGCAGGCATGGCATCGAGCACGCCGATGTTGAAATAATCGGGGCGCGCGCCTTTGTCGTCTGATTTCGCCGAAAACGGATTGACCGTGAAATATCCCACCCCGGCCGAGGTGAGGTTCTGGAAGAAATGTGTGCCCTGCGACGGCTCCACGCGGAAATTCTGCAACGCAGTCTCCACTATAAGACGCGCGCCGGCGATGTCGGGCCACCGCACCGGAATACCGAGGGCGGTGTCAGACGAACCCCAGCGGCCCGGGCCGATGAGTATGTAGGGAATCTGGTTCCCCGGCTCGGAGAACCGGGCGTTCAGTTCGGCAATCTCGCGTGCAAGATCCGGGTTGTCGAACGACGAATAATTGTCGGGACGCACATAAACCACGGTCGACACCGTGTCGGTGGTGCCGTGGCCCAGCGCCGTGTTCGACCTCAGCAGAAGGCTTTCGTCAGGAAGTTCGAGCAAAGCCGGGTCGACATCATCCTTACGGTCTATGATGGGCCGTATCTGCAGCCAGTAGATATGGCCGGAACAGGGACGCCCGTCGCGGTCCGTGGTGTCGCCGGGGCGGTTCACCATACCGGCGAACTCTATCTCCACGGGCCTCTGCATGGCCCGCTGGCCGGTAGTAAGCATAAGCTCCACAGCTTGCGGCAGCGGGAACTGCGAGCCGTGCGCAAGCATGTTGGCGAAGGTGATTACCTTGCGCCCCGGGCCGATATGAGTGTCGCGTATCATGCGGTCGTTGGCATCGTATGTCGACGCCACCAGGCGCAGCGCGTCGGGGTCGGCGGCAAGTTTCTGCACGGGTATCCGTTCGAGATTGAACGAGTCGTCGGTCGAGAACACCACATCGCCTGCATTCTCCCCCTCCGGCTTGCCGTCACGTTTCAGCGGCAGCGCATAAAGGTTGCGCTGGGTGTCGCGCAGAGCCAGGTCAAGTGTAGAGGTCTGCAGCACCGAGGCCGGATGACGCGGCGAGAACCTCAGCGCCCGGCCGCCGTCAACTATATATTTTCCCAGACCCACGGCCACCTCGGCCACGCCGTCGGTGGGCTGTTCATGCCCCAGCGGATAATAGTTGAGGCTCCGCGCCACGCCCGAGAAAGAGGGCATGAACCAGTCGCCGGTCTCGCGTCCCACCACCTCCTGTATGATTACGGCCATCTTCTCCTGGTCGATCACATTCGAGGTAGCGGTCATGTAGGCGCGCGACTCCTCGTAGAATACCGAGGCATACACACCCTTGATGGCACCGGTGAGGGCCTTGAGCATCTCGGCCGAGTCGGCGTCGCGCTGTATCATGTATGTGGAATACACGCCGGCAAATGGCTGGTAGTGCGAGTCTTCGAGCAACGACGACGACCGCACCGCCAGCGGGCCGTTGACCACCTCGAGCAGAGCCGTGAGGTCGTCGCGCACACGCTCGGGCAGCCGCGCCTCCACAAAACGGCGCAGAATCTCGTCATCGGTCGGATTGGGCCCATCGGCGGGCAGAACGTACGGATACAGGTCGTTGGCGGCCATGAACTCGTCGAATATGTCGGTGCAGAGCACCACCGTGCGCGGTATGTTTATGGTAACCCCATGGTAATTGTCGCACTCGGGGTGTTTCTTTATAATGGAGTCTATGAACGCCAGGCCACGCCCCTTGCCACCCATCGACCCCTGGCCGATACGGGCGAAATTCGAGTAATAGTCGAAACGCCCCTTGCGGAACTCGGCCACGATACCGCGGTTCTTCATGCGGCGGTACTGCACTATAAGGTCGAAGAAGAGCTGTTTTACCTCAGGGGCCTGTTCAATCGAGGTGAACCGGTGGTCGCGGATCACATCGGCGATCGGGAACATGGCGCGCGAGTAGAGCCAGCGCGAGATGTCGTTGCGCAGGGCATGATACTGCAGGGAGGCGTCGGGAATGTCGAAAATTTTCTTCTGCAGGTCGTTGAGCGACTCTACGCGCATTATTTCCTGCCCCGTGGCGGGGTCGCGCAGCACGAAATCGCCGAAACCGAAATGCGCCATAACGGTCTTGCCGAGGTCGACCGGGAGTTTCTTCGATGTCTTGTCAAGGAAGATGCCGCCGAAACTGTCGCAATACCTGCGGTTCGACGACTCGGTCGATTCGACAATTATGGGCAGATACGGGTCATGCGCCCTTACATATTCAGAGAACGAGATACCTGCCAGCGGATCTTTGGCGCCGTCGCGCATGAACGACACGTCGGTGATTAGCCCCAGCATCTTGTCTGAGTATTTGTCATAGAGATCACGCGCCTCCTCGTATGTTCGCGCCAGCAACACCTTCGGGCGCCCGCGCATGCGCAGCATCTTCTCATGCTCGTTCAGGGCCTCGGTCGAGAAAAGCATGCTCTGCCTGAGCAGGAACTTGTAAAGGTGCGGCAGTATTGACGAATAGAAACGCACCGAGTCCTCTACCATAAGTATCATGCGCACGCCCACGTCGAGGACGTCATTCTCGGCGTTGAGCTTGTCTTCAAGCAGCTTGATGATGGCAAGCAGCAGGTCTACGTTCCCCAGCCACGAGAACACATAGTCGATGCCCGAGAAATCCTCGGCGGCAAGCCGCCGCGACACCTCTTTCGAGAACGGTGTGAGCACCACGAAGGGGATCGCGGGATATTCCTTTTTGATCTCACGCGCCCCGACGAATGTCTCGCTTATGTCCATACCGGGCATGGCGATGATGAGGTCGAAATGTTTCTCGGCAAGGAGTGCCAGCGCCTCTGAAATGTGCGAGACACGCGTGATGCGCGGGGGCGACGACAGGTTCAGGGCCACATACTCGTTGTAGAGCTGTTCCTCGACGCGGCCGTCCTCCTCCATCATGAAGGCATCGTAGGGCGAGGCAACCAGCAGGACGTTAAACACACGCCGCTGCATCAGGTTCTGGAAAGGTGTATCGTTAAGGCGCATGGCTGGAAAGGGGGGATCAGGCGTGTTTGAGCAGACTTATGGCCTCCAGGGGATCGGGCGACTTGAACACATACGAGCCGGCCACGACGGCATCCACACCACGGGCTGCCAGACGCGGGCCGACGACAGCGTCGACACCGCCGTCGACCTCGATTATCGCCTTCGACCCCGAGACGCGAATCAGCTCTTTCAGACGGTCGACCTTGTTGTAGGTGTTCTCAATGAATTTCTGGCCTCCGAAACCGGGATTGACCGACATGAGCAGTACCATGTCGAGGTCGGCGATCACATCCTCAAGCATCATTACCGGTGTCGAGGGATTCAGTGTCACGGCGGCTTTCATGCCGGCGGCCTTTATGGCCTGCACGGTGCGGTCAAGATGCACGCAGGCCTCCTGGTGCACGTTCATTATCGCCGCGCCACAGTCGCGTACCTGCGAAATCCATCTGTCGGGGTTGACAATCATCAGATGCACGTCCATCGGTTTTGTGAGGTAGCGGCTCACGGCCTTCATCACCGGGAAACCGAACGAGATATTGGGCACGAAGACGCCGTCCATGACATCGATGTGGAGCCAGTCGGCCTCTGAGCGGTTTATCATTTCTACATCACGCTCAAGATTGGCGAAATCAGCCGAGAGCAACGAGGGGGAAACTATCATGTGATATATATTTGATCGGTGATTGGTTTTCGAAGATTATTTCTTTGTACTGAGGGCTTTCCAGCAGATATACCCCAGGCACGCCACCAGCAGAACCAGGCCGCCGTAGGTGAAGTAGCTGTTGTATTTCTCGATCATGGGGAAAAGCTGTTCATACGGCACAGTCTTCCCGAGCCACCAGCCCAGACCGGCAAGTACGCAGTTCCAGACCCCGGCACCGAGGGCGGTGAAGATCACGAACACGCCCAGATTCATGCGGGCCAGACCGGCGGGTATGGATATGAGCTGACGCACAGCCGGAATCAGGCGCCCGATAAAAGTTGAAAGTGCGCCGTGGGCGTCAAAATACCGTTCGGCCTTCTCGACCTTGGCCCGGTCGATCAGACAGGCATGCCCGAAACGCGAGTTGGCGAAGGCGTACACGATGGGACGCCCCAGCCACAGCGACAGGAAATAGTTGATCATCGCGCCCACGACAGCTCCGGCCGTGGCCACCAGCACCACAAGCACCACATCAAGCTTGCCGCTTGTGGCGGCGATATATGCGGCGGGGGGAACCACCACCTCAGACGGGAATGGCAGAAACGAGCTCTCTATCACCATGAACAGGAAAACCAGCCAGTAACCGGCATTGTCGAAAAACAGCTGGAACAGGTACGAGGCCGAGAACCAGTCGGAAACGGAGAGTGCTATCAGGCAGTCAGTCATATCAGTATATTTATATGGCGGTATGTATTTCTTATATCAACGGTATGTATTTTTTATATCGATAGCGGAATAACCGCTACTGGGGTACAAAGTTACGATTATTTTCACACCGGACCCCGCTATTACAAACTTTTATCTGTAAGGCTTTGTTCTATCAGTGAAAATCAAGCCACAGGACTATTGCTGTACCATCGGTCAGACCGACCGCACAGGTATTATCAGTCATGACTGCCGACCCCCTCGCAGTCAGAAAACCATGATTTGTTTCTTTTCGCTCTATTATTCGCTCTATGAGTACAAAAGCCGATAGCCGTCCCGCCCCTGAAGTTACCAGGTCGGGACGAAAGAAAGCGGTTTCTACCGCCAAGGGATCCATCACCATGATGGCGATGGCGATTCTGATCATTACTTCCATATTCAGCATGCGCGGACTCCCCACCGAGGCAAAATTCGGTGTGCAGTCGATATTCTACTATATCTTCGCTGCTGTGGTGTTCCTGATTCCATTCTCGCTGGTATGCGCCGAACTTGCATCGACATATACCAAGTCGGGCGGTCTGTACCGCTGGGTATCCGAGGCATTCGGCCCCCGATGGGGATGGACGGCGATGTTCCTCGAAACGCAGACCATCATCATCTGGTTCCCGACGGTGCTGATGTTCGGCGCTGCCTCGCTTGCCTATATCTTCTGGCCCGAGAGCTTTGACGCGCGGCTGGCATCAAACAAGGTCTACACACTGGTGATGGCCCTGATATTCTACTGGGCGGCTACATTCAACGCGTTCCGCGGGCAGAAAATGGCCAACAAGCTGTCGACCCTCGGCGGCATCTGGGGCACACTCGTGCCGGCGGCCATTCTGGTAGTCCTTGCCGTGATATATGTGTGCATGGGCAACCCCGTGGAGCTTAAACGCATACCATTCTTCCCCGACTTCAACAACCTCTCCACCATCGTACTGGCGGCCTCGATTTTCCTGTTCTACGCCGGCATGGAAATCCAGGCGGTGCATATCACCGACATGAAGAATCCCGCCCGCGACTACCCGCGCTCGGTACTGGTGTCGGTAATCGTGATTGTGCTGGGCTATGCAATCGGCACACTCATAATCGGCATGGTCATCCCGTCAGAGAAGATTGACCTTCTGCAGTCGCTGCTGGCGGCCTACAACGCATTCTGGGGTAGCCTGGGCATGAGCTGGGCCGGCAATATCATGGCCGCGCTGGTGATGTTCGGTGTCGTAGGCCAGATCAGCGTGCTCGTCACGGGTCCTTCCACCGGCCTGATGGCGGTGGCGCAGTCGGGCTACCTGCCCCGTTCGTTGCAGAAACTCAACAAGAACGGCGCCAACAAGCCCATCCTTTATATCGAGGGGGCGATAGTGTCGATACTGTTGCTTATACTTATTGTTCTCCCCACGGTTGAATCGGCTTATCAGATCATGTCGCAGATGGCCACCATCATCTACCTGATTATGGTGCTCATGATTTACGGCGCGTTCATAAGACTCAGACGCACACAGCCCAACAAGACACGCGGGTTCAAGGTGCCCGGCGGCAAGTTCGGTGCGGCGATAGTATGCACCGTTGGCATCGCGGGTGCTCTGGCAGCCCTTTTGCTCAGCTACCTTCCCCCGTCGCAGATCACCACCGGCAGTCCGGCGGTCTACATCGGCATCCTCCTGGCAGGCGTAGCCGTCATCGTGGCCATGCCGCTGGTAATCTATGCCTGCCGCAAACCGGGATGGCGCAACCCTGACGCACACTTCTATCCCTTTGACTGGCAGATCGAGGGGCGCAAACCTGATCAGGTATCGAAATGGCCCGCCGGTTTCGAGCCTACCGAAGATATGGTAGAGGCGGCCGAAGATGATGCCATTGCCAAACACGCCCGGCAGAAACATACCTGACAACTTAATGAAATACCCGTATATAATTGCGTGGAGCACAGGCTCCGCGCAATTATTCGTATAAATTTACGTTAAAATAATTGTGAAAGACTCTGAAAACAATACCGACCGGATCATAGAGACCCACCCGTGGGAACCGTTCATACCCGACGGCGCCCGCATCCTCATAATGGGCACTTTCCCGCCGGGAAACCACCGGTGGTCGATGGATTTCTATTACCCGAATCCCATCAACGACTTCTGGCGCATAATGGGGCTGATTTTCCTGGGCGACAAGAACGCGCTGTGGCTCCCGGCCGAAAAGCGGTTTGACCTGCAGGCTGTCATCGACCTCATGACGCGCCACCACATAGCGCTGAACGACACCGCACGCAAGGTGTGCCGCCTGAAGGGGAATGCCTCAGACAAGTATCTCGACATACTCGAGCCTGTGCCGCTGGCCTCGCTGCTCGACGCGATGCCCGACTGCCGCACGGTGGCTACCACCGGCGAGAAGGCTGCGGGAGTAATAGCGGAACTGACCGGCACCGACCTCCCGAAAATGGGAACCTCAGTAACCGCACCCGGTTTCTGCGGCCGCGACCTGGAGATATGGCGCATGCCCTCGACCTCACGCGCATATCCCCTCCCCCTTGAGAAAAAAGCCGATTATTACCGGCGGATGCTTGAATCGGCCGGTATAATCTGACAAACGTTTCAACCAATAAGTAACTGGTCGAAATTATTTCAATGTTTGTTCGAGGAAAATTTTTAGGAGATTTTTCTCGATGAAGAGGGAGTGTAGCGAGCTACACGACTGATGAAGAGAGGAAAAGATTCAAATATTTTACCGAAGAAACATTGAAAGAATTAGACCGGTAACTATAAAATAATTTTGAACAGTTACTTATGTTTCTTGACATCACATTACTTGTCGTCGGACTGGTGCTGATTCTCGCCGGCGCGAACTACATGACCGACGGCGCGGCCGCCCTTGCGAAACGCATGGGAATGTCTGACTTCATGGTGGGCCTCACCGTGGTCTCAATGATGACCAGTGCCCCCGAGCTGATGGTATCGATAACAAGCGCCATCAACGCCTCCACATCCATGGCGATAGGCAACATTGTCGGCTCGAACATCTTCAACATCCTCATAATCATAGGCGTCTGCGCCATGATCAGACCCATAAAGGTCACAGACGGCATTATGGTGAACGAGATACCGCTGGTGATTCTGTCGTCGGTGGTACTGCTGACAATGGGAAGCGCGCCCATTCTTGACGGCGGCCCGATGACGCTGACGCGAGTCGACGGCATCCTGCTCCTGCTGTTCTTCATCATCTTCATGCGCTACACCATCGGCGCGGCAAAGAAAGCCCGCAACGATGACCCCACCGCCGAGGAAGGGGAGAAAAAGAAGACTATGCCGCTGTGGAAGGCGCTCGCGGCACTGCTGGGCGGTCTGGCCGGACTGATATTCGGTGGCGACTGGTTTGTCGACGGCGCATCGGGGCTTGCCAAGGCCATCGGGTGGTCAGAGAGCCTGATCGGCCTTACCATCTTGGCCGCAGGCACATCGCTGCCCGAGCTGGCCTCGTCGCTCGTGTCGCTGTTCAAAGGCAAAGCCGACATGGCGCTGGGTAACGTCATCGGATCGAACATCGCCAACA
>USKE01000099.1 GCA_900555165.1 uncultured Porphyromonadaceae bacterium
TTGGGTCGCTACATGTAGCGACCGCCACCAGATAGAATTGGCAACCTGCTGAAATATAGCTTGTAATCGGTCGCTACATGTGGCGACCCTACAATGAAATGATGACAATTATGTGACTTGGCGGCTTATTCTTGCATTCCGGCACACCCTCATTTTTCCGGGGCGGCGGTAAGGAAGGTGATGGTGCCGGGGGCGCCATGAGGGGTGGGGAGACATTCGTCGGTCTCGGCTGCGGCAAGTGCCTCGGGGGTGTCGATGGCATTGACCATGACATGGCGCAGCATCAGGCCGCGCAGGGTCTTGAGCCGTCCGGCATGCGGGGTGCGCGTGGCGCCTCCCGGGCCCATTTCGCGGAAATCGACCTTGAACACCCGTGCATGTCCTTTCACCGCTTTCCAGTCGATGCACCGGGCGGCATCGCCCGGCAGCATGTCGATTACCGCGTTGTGGCCGGCCGGCGGGGGGGGGCCCAGGAGAACCGACACCGGCGGCGATGGCGTCGAGCAGACGTGCCGTCACCGCACCGCGCCACCATGCGGCGAGCGCGGAGCCGTCGGGCGCCGCAGGGGTGGTGTAGTCGAGGCGGTAAGGCTTTACGATGTCGGCCGGTCTTAGCCAGCCGTAAAGCGACGACACAATGGCCAGATGCTCCTGTGTGCGTGCGCGTGCCTCGGCGTCGAGGGTGTCGTAGCCGAACGCCTTGAACACCACGCCGGTAAACGCCTCGGCCGCCCGTGCGCCTGTGCCCGTGTCGGGGAAGTCCCGGGCCATAAGCATCAGTCTTGACACCATGGCGGCGCTCAGCCGTGTGCGCGCCGCCAGCTCGTCGGCATGCGGGTTAGGGCGCCCATTATCTCGGCGGCGCGGTCAATGAATACCGGCGTGTGGGCGGCGAATATCCTCCTGTCGACGGGCGTGTCGCAGGGTGTCATAGTTTTCGATTCGGCAATCAGTATCAGCATGGCTTTTGTTTGCAAAGATAGGGAACCGGTGGCAATTATCGGTCATAAATCCTGCCCGCTACTTGAGGCTGACGAAAAAATGCGTAACTTTGCTTGCGTATATACTACCTTTACTGAACCATGAAACGACTTTCCCTGATTCTGCTGTTGCTTGCCGCGATACTCCCGGCCGCGGCTGTGACTTACGTCACCGAAAAAGATGTGCCGTATACCACCAAAAATGACGCATACGCGCGTCAGCGGCTAACGCTCGATGTCAGCCACCCCGCCGATACCGCCGGGCTCCCTGTAATCGTGTGGTTTCACGGAGGGGGGCTTACCGGTGGCGCGAAACATCTGCCGGCCGAGCTTACCGGGCGCGGTTATGTGGTTGTGGCGCCCAATTACCGGCTTATCCCCAATGTAGGGGTCAACGAGTGCATCGACGATGCCGCAGAGGCCGTGGCCTGGGTCTTCGCCAACGCGCGGCGCTATGGCGGTGACCCGCACAAGGTGTTCGTCACAGGTCACTCGGCGGGCGGTTTCCTGACCTCTATGGTAGGCCTCGACAAGAGTCGTCTGGAACGCTACGGTGTAGATGCCGACTCGATAGCGGCCCTGATACCTTACAGCGGCCAGGTGATAACGCATTTTTCTGACCGCAAGTCGCAGGGGATAGGCGAGCTCACGCCGTGGATCGACCGCAACGCCCCGCTCTTTCACGTGCGACGCGACGCACCCCCTTACATCATCATCACCGGCGATGCCGAGCTCGAGATCTTCGGCCGCTATGAGGAGAACCTCTACATGTGGCGCATGATGCGTCTGGCCGGTCACCCCTACACCCGCATTTACAAGCTCGACGGCTATGACCACGGCGCCATGGCCACCCCCGCCCACCACATCCTCCTCAACGAGGTGCGCCGCATTCTCGGCGCCCGCCGGTAACCTTTCCTGAATCAGGCAATGCGCCTGCGCGCCCGCGTGATGACTTGCGCCCGGTGCGGTTCGGCGCAGTGTTCCGCAGTCACGGATAAAGGGGAAATATAGATGCAGACTCACTCCGACGGACTTTTTTTTCGGCCCGTCGGAGTTTACTTTTTATGGCGCATGGAAAGAGGGTAAATGCAAGGTTTACAGAGGTTTAATGACTTGGCTGAGTTTACCGCGACTTTTACCTGTGCGTACACTCGCGCGAATCATGATATAACTTTGCAGTGTGATTAGGGTCTGGACTTTCCCTGATATGAGAGGCACCGTTTTCTCATTCCTATCGAAACACACCTTAGTCTCGCCTTACCTTTGATGACATACCTGTACCTTAAGTAAATCACTTATTATATGCCAGCACACCATGCAGACCGCCGTCAAAACGGGCGGACGGTCTGCTTACGGTGTCGGACACATTGAACCTTGCCTGACCATGAATACGGAGGCCAGACAGATTGAATCAATTACTAATCTATATTATCTACAACCTTAAAATGTCAACACCTTTATTAAGACTGACGGGCCGGGTACTGCTGGCAGCGTTTGCCGTGGCGACGTCGCTGACAGCACGTGCCGACGACCCTAAGGTCGCTACGTTCTATCAAAACGGCGGTTATAATGAGGACTCGGCAGGTTATGCAGTAAGCCTTGCCGAGGGCGAATATAACTTGTCGAAACTGGAATCCGCCGGAATAAAGAACGACGACATCTCGTCGATTAAAGTCACGCCCGGTTATAAGGTAATCTGTTACTGGAATGACAACTTTGAAGGCGATGTGCTTGAGATTACGGCTGACTGCAGATCGCTCGGAAGTCTCAAGGATGGCTGGAATGACCAGGTATCGTCGCTCAAGGTGGTGCCCAACGGCGTGCGCGGCCTTACTGGACCCGTGAGATTCAAAAACCGCAATTCGGGGCTTTTCCTTGATACCGAGAACAACTCTGTCAGCGGTGGGACACTGGCCCTCCAGTATGCCGACGGCACCGACGGCTCGCAGAACTGGCTGCTGAAAGAGGTGGCCGACGGCGTCTACAACATCATGTCATACAAATCATGCAAGCAGGGGCTTGACTGCAAGGATGGCCAGACAGGCAACGGCACGTCAATCCAGCTCGTGGGTGTGACCGACGGCAACCGCCATCAGCAGTTCATCATCTATGACCGCCCCAATGGCGACTACCAGCTGGTAGCGCGCAATTCGGGCCGCGTGATCGAGGTCGGCAGCTCGAACAAAGCCAGCGGCGCCAAGGTAAACCTCTATGACAACAACGGCTCTGACACCCAGCAGTGGAGCCTCCAGGCACCGAGCATCACAGAGCTGTATGTAGCCGGCGGCGCCGAAACTATCGGCAACTGGAATGTTGCCAGTGCCGCGGAAATGACAAAACTCGCCGACGGCGTATTTATCTGTAAGAATGTCACATTCAATACCGAAAAGGGCAACCAGGGGTTCAAGATTCTCGCCAAAAAAGACTGGAACGACCTCTGTTTCCTTTGCGGCGGCAACGGCGCGTCGGCATCAGAACTTACAGCCGACAATCCGCAGGCTCCCTGCAACTGGTATGACAATACCGACGGGAAACCAAACTATGACATACCCGCGTCAGGCTCATACGACATAACTGTGGATCTGAACAACCACACTCTCAGGGTAGCTCCCTCTATGCCCGAGGTTAACGACCTCTTTATTATCGGGAAACTGTATGACGGCGACTGGAATGCGATTTATCCAGGCCAGAAAGCGGGCAACAGGTATGTATTTGACAACGTGAAAGTCAGCGGCAACTTCCAGTTCCTTATAAACGGCGCTACGTCAGACTGGAACTGGAAACAACGTCTTGCCGCCAATCCCTATAACGGCCAGGATGTCACGCTCACTCCCGGTACCCCCTCGAATTTCACTTATGTGACCGAAACTTTCATGCCTGAGGGGGGCAAAGTTCCTGATTTCTGGCTTGCCGACGGCACATACACCATCTATGTCGACATGGACGCCCACACCGTCATGGCCGTGAGATACGATGTGCCCGAAATCACTTCGGTTTACCTCTACGGCAGCAACATCAACGGTATCGGCTGGCAACCCACCGCCCAGGCCGAAAAGAACGGCGACACATTTACATTCAGAAATATCTTCGTGAACGAGCAGTGGTTCCAGTTCGTCGTCAACGGCACCGACGTGCGCTACCGTCTCTGCCCTGGCCCTTACGGAACAGACAACGTGGCTCTTGACCAGTGCGAGGACAAAACCTCAGGCTACTCGTTTATCGACACCAACAACAAACCTTTCGAAGGTGTAGGCGAACCCAGTTTCACACTCCCCGCCGGGCAGTATGACATTACCGTCAACACCGCCGACGGTAAAGTGACCGCCAAATCCGCGGATCTCCCCAAGGTGGAAGAGCTCTATATGATCGGCTACAGCGTGAACGGCCTCAGCTGGGGCGATCTTGAGAGCATGCCCCAGGCTACCCACGACGGCAATGTGTTCAAATTCGACAATATGCTCCTTGAAGGGCACTTCCAGCTCCTGGCCAACAACCGCGAGTGGGCCGTGCGGTTGCTTGCCGGCGGTTACGGCGCCCAGGATGTGCATCTTGATCTGGCGGATGGTTTCACCGCAGGCTTTGCCGTGGTGCGCGAGGCCGACAAGCCCCAGGGCACCTCTGAGGCATCGTTCGTGCTCCCCAGGGGTCTGTATGACGTAAGGGTCGACATGGACGCCCGCACCGTCTCGGTAACGCCGAAGAGCGGAGAGGTATCGTACACCGACTTCGAGATCAAGTTCTGGGAAGGCCCCATCTTCGAGGCCCTCAAGCCCCAAGGCGCCACCTCAGACAAGTACATGCACTTCAATTACTACGGTAAGGACGACATCCACAACTATGAGGTCTATGAGCTGAAAGTGGCCGATGAGATCGACCCCATCAAATATGCCAGCCAGATGGCCCTGAAAGGGAGCGTGGCCACTGCCTCGTGCACTTATCAGCCGGGCGCCGACGGCAAGTTCGGCTCGTTCACCTTCGACGAGACCAAGACCTCGGCCTACCGCGTGGATCCCGCTTTCTTCGATGCCCATACGCCCGACGTGCGCGTGCCTGTGACCACCGAGTTCTGGTGCGACCACGCCCGCATGGAGGTGGGCATGACAGTGAAGTCGATCTACCTCTTCTTCGACCGCAACCGCACGGGCAGTCACGACAACGGCGAGACACCGCTCTACATCATGGCCTCGTCGACGGGCAACCCGACATTCGGCGCCCCCGTGCAGCGCCCGCTTAACTCTGACAGCTATTCGCTTACCCTTACCTCGGGCGCGCTCTACGATGCCCTCAAAGGCACCCAGACAGGCCCCATCACGGTGCAGTTCGCACGCCACCATGCCGCCGAGGGTGGTTACTCGATCAACCTGGGCCGCTATGTGACCACAGGCGCCGAGGGTTTCACATTCAACGTCAACGGGCAGCCTTATTCCGGCGGCGGTTTCGTGTTCGGCGGCGGTGACGTCGACAAGCTCGTGTCGCCCACTGCCGGCGCCGGCAGCGCCCTGCCCGCCACTCCGCTCACCTTCAACCGCATCATCCTGATGGTAGGCGACAAGGATGGCGGCAAGTACAACGACTACAAGCTCTGGCTGGCCAACACTGACCTCCCCGACGACTACAAGAAATATGGCCGCGAGGCAGGTCTGCCGATGCTGAAGGTATGGACCGGTCTCGACTATGTGACCACCAAATGGTCTGACCTCTACGACTCTGACGTGCAGGCCGATGCCGCCGACGGCGACGTGAAATACTATAAGTTCCAGCCCGTCATGAGCCGGCAGGGGAACCAGACCAACCTCTACTACCTCGACCTCGCGAACGGCGGAAAGGGCGTGAAAATCAGCCGGTTCAGGGAGAAACAGGGTGAGACTGCCGGTCACTACGACCAGTTCAACATCGTCGACAACAACGGTTACGACATCTCGACCCCCTACCAGGGCTCGCAGCTCATGTACACCGGCCAGTGGTGGTGCGCCAACCCCAACCTGGTGGTCGATGACGCTGCATACGACAAGATGTCGGACGATGAGAAAGCCGCTCTGCGCACATACAACGGTCTGCGGTTCAAGCCGGTGCAGAAAACCGACTCGCGTGTCGACCTCTGCTGGGATGAAGACGCCACAATCTACGGCATCTCGCTGTTCAAGATCATGGGCCACGGCTATGACGTCTATGCCGATGCTGTAATCGAGCGTCCGCTCTACTATCTCTATGCCCATACCGAGCCCCGCGACGGCTCTACCTGGGAGAAAGTAGAGAAGAGTGCCCCAATTCTCTTCGAGCTTACCACAAAAGAGGGTTACGGAAAGCCCGGCTACGCCGACTGGACTGCCTACAACGAGTCAGGCAAGTACACCACCGCACTCAACCGCAATGACAACCAGTATTATGTGGTGAAACTCTCTGACAAGACTCTCGACTCGAACGATGATCTCAACTACCTGCTCACCCCGGGCGACTACCAGTACACGCCGGGGTGCACGCAGCCCTTCGAGTTTGTGGATGTGACAGGCGACCAGCGCTGGACCGGCACAGGCGACGCCGATAAGCTGCGCCCCAACATCTGGAGCAACTACAACACCGGCATGCTCAACACCGACAACCGTATCACCCTGCTCAACGGCGATGCCGAGTACTTTAAGATCGTGCTGGCCACCAACCCCGACCAGACACGCTACCAGGTGATGTCGCGCGGCATCTCCATCCTGCCGCAGGGCAAACTGATGTACGACAGCCACCACGGCACCGGCCACAAGGCCGAGGATCTGCTGATCTACCCCACGACCGACATAAACGGCTCGTTCTTCTGGAAGAAAGGCGCCTCGGAACTCACGGTGACACTCCATTTCACCGACAAATCGGGCAACGACATCACCACCGACGTGAAGATCAGCAAGGAGCAGGCCGTGGCCAACAAGCTCCCCGACCAGCAGGGATTCTTCGAGGATGGGGAGTTCACCTTCACTTTCGATCTGGGCAGGTACTGCACCGACCCTGACTGGAAAGTGCGTGCCACCGCACATTTTGACGAGGAGAGCGACCTGGCCCCCAGCGCCACCTACGAAACCTGCGGCTATGACGTCCCCGGCATCCAGGATCTCACCGTCGGCGAGACCTCGAAGGATGGCGACGACAAGGGCGACTACTACGCGCACCTGACATGGACCAGCCACGACAGCGACGAGAACCCCGGTCTGCCCCGCGAGTATGAGCTCCACTCTTACGACGTCACCGGTACCCCCGACGCCAACGAGCAGAATGTGCCCGACGGCAACCGCCACCAGACCGACTATGACGTGCATACCGGCGACAAGGCAGGCGATATAAACAGCGATGCCGATCTGACCTGGCAGAAATACACCTACGGCCAGTTGGTGACCACCGGCGCCACCCCCATCAACAGCGCTGAAAACAAGACCGTGAACATCGGCTACACCGTCACACCGGTCTACTACTACAGTGTGCCGCAGAACGAGGCCATGAAGTGGAACGACGACATGTCATATACCTACACCGGCAACCGTGGCAACGATGGCAACGGCACTGCTCCCGACGGGTTCAAAGTCGTGGAACAGACTCCCGAGCCCGCACGTAACGCCGCCGTCTTTAACGGCGACACCACCACCGGCATCGACGGGGTGAATGCCGAGGCCGCACAGGGCGCCGCAGAAATCTACACACTTTCGGGTGTACGTGTCATAGGCGAGCCTGCCCCGGGCATCTATATCGTGCGCCAGGGCGATAAGGCTGTCAAGACCGTCATCCGCTGACCCTGCTCCTTCCCGAGGCTGACCTGAATTTTGTATGAACTGCGGGGGCGAGTGCCATCAGGCACCCGCCCCCGCTTTTTTCAAAAGAGAGCGTTGCACACCTCCGAACCGTAGGGACATCGCTTTGCGATGTTTGGCTGATAATCAGCAAACTGATTCAACATGCCAAAGGCATGTCCCTACAATTTGAGGCTCTGCGCCCGGTTTATCGGAAAATGCGGTTGATGATTACCGACAGGGCGCCGTCGCCGGTGACGTTGCAGGCGGTGCC
>USKE01000100.1 GCA_900555165.1 uncultured Porphyromonadaceae bacterium
GATTTTGGCGCGCTGGGTGCCCGGGCGGCCGTCGGTAATCAGCCCTACGGCGATATTTTTCTCCTTGAGGCTGTCAAGCATCTCTTTGGCTCCAGGCGAGAGCGAGATGTCGGGCACATGTGTGCGGTAAATCTCTACCATGGCCGGAACCTTGAACTGAGTGTCGGGGTTGTGTTGCCACAATACGGCGCTGAGGTCATCGAGGCCCTTTTCGGTCGACTCCGATTCCTCAAGGATGGTCAGGGCCAGTTCGGGGTGCATCTCGCCGGCGCGGCCTATCGCTCCGGCGATGGCGCGGTATGCCGATTTCACATAGTCTATCTCCTTGAAAAGGGTGTCGTCGAGGTCAAATACAACCATAGTGTCGCTGTTGGGTGCTATTCCGTTTACAAATATTTTTACGCAATGTTAACACTCCGGCGCCCCCTGTGGTTCGCCCCTGCAAAGTTAAGGAAATGGCAGCAATGTGCCGCGAAACACCGGCGATTATAATTTTGGGGGGATTTTTGCGTTATTGTAAGTGTCGGAGATGAACCAGCTGCCGGCATTTTTTTGCAATGAGATTCAGTATACGACATATATTCGCGGTTGTCATGGCGTTTGTGGCCGGGGCGGTTGCGCTTGTGGCCCAGGTGAACATACATGGCAAGATTGTCGACAACGAGCAGTCGCCCCTCGAGTTCGTGACCGTGCGCGTGGCCGGTACGGCCATCGGCACCACGTCGGGACTCGACGGCACCTACCGGCTGTCGGCACCGCCGACTGATACCCTCACCGTGGTGTTCTCGTGCATAGGCTACGACGAGATCAGGCGTCAGCTCATCGACCCCAAGGGCGACCTGGCGCTGAACGTGACCATGCGCCCAAAAGACAAGGTGCTCCAGGAGATCGAGTTCACCGATTTCCGCAAGCAGACCAACCAGATGCAGACCATCGACAAGACCGACTATCACCTGGCGGCCGACCCCACGGGGGGCTCGGTGGAGTCGATGCTCTCCACCATCGCCGGGGTGAACTCGAATAACGAGATGTCGAGCCAGTATTCGGTGCGCGGCGGTACATACGACGAAAACTCGGTGTATATCAACGGCATCGAGGTCTACCGCCCGCAGCTTGTGTCGTCGGGCCAGCAGGAGGGACTGAGTGTCATCAACCCCGACATGGTGGGCGCCATCAGTTTCTCTACCGGCGGTTTCGGCGTTGAGTACGGCGACAAGATGTCGTCGGCGCTCGACATCACCTACCGCGAACCCGAGTCGTTCGAAGGCTCGGTGTCGGCGTCGCTTATGGGTGCCACGGGCGCCATAGGCACATCGTCGCGTAAGTTCTCGCAACTGCACGGCATCCGCTACAAGCGCAATGCCTCGCTTCTGAGCTCGATGGAGACCAAGGGCGAGTATGACCCGAACTTCTTCGACTACCAGACCAACCTCACCTTCCGTTTCAGCAAGAAACTGAAGGCGTCGTTCCTGGGCAACATCGCCATAAACAACTACAAATTCACCCCCGTGAACCGCACTACGAACTTCGGCACGTCGACCGACGCCAAGCAGTTCAAGGTGTATTTCGACGGCGGCGAGAAAGACCGTTTCGAGACATATTTCGGCGCGCTGAACCTGCGTTACCAGCACTCGCGCTCGACCGACCTGAGCCTGCTCGCCTCGGGTTATCTGACCAATGAGCTGGTGGCCTACGACATAACCGGCGAATACTGGCTTGACGCGGCCGGCACAACCGGCGGCGGCAACCCCGACAACGCCATCGGCGGCGAGCTCGGCGTGGGCCGCTACCACGAGCATGCCCGCAACCGTCTGAAAATATCTGTGTTCCAGCTCGGCGTGGCCGGCCATACCGGCATATCGCGCCACAATCTCAGCTATGGCGTGAATTTCAGCACCCAGAAGATCATGGAGCGCACCCGCGAGTGGGAGTTGCGCGACTCGGCGGGATATACGCTGCCCTCTGATGGCCAGAACATCCGCATGATCTACAACCTGACGTCGAACCACGACCTCTCGACCACCCGTTTCGCCGCCTACGCCGCCGACAGCTACCGTCTTGAGACTTCGGCCGGTTTCCTGTCGATAAACGCCGGGCTGCGGTTCTCGTACTGGAGTTTCAACAAGGAGTTTCTGGTGTCGCCGCGCGCCAACGTGGCCTTCATACCTGAGCGCAACAACAACTGGACATTCCGTTTCGCCACGGGCCTATACTATCAGCAGCCGTTCTACAACGAGTTCCGGCAGCCGGTGGAGGATGCTCTTGGAAACACCGTCATCAACCTGAACAGCGAGATCAAGTCGCAACAGAGCCTGCATTTCATCTTGGGTTCCGACTTCACGTTCCGCATGATGGGGCGCCCGTTCAAGTTCTCGGCCGAGGCGTATTACAAGAAACTCAACCGCCTAATACCGTATGAGATAGACAACCTCAAGGTGGTTTATCAGGGCGAGAACCTTACCGACGGCTATACCGCGGGCCTTGACATGAAACTGTTCGGTCAGTTCGTGCCGGGCACCGACTCGTGGATCTCGTTCTCGCTGATGAAGACCGGCGAGAACCTTAACGGTGTCACCGTGCCGCGGCCTACCGACCAGCGCTATTCGCTCGCGCTTTATTTCACCGACTTCTTCCCCAAGTTCCCCAAGCTGAAATTCTCGTTGCGCGGCATACTTTCCGACGGCCTCCCCACCACGGCGCCCCATTCGTCGCGCGACAAAGGGTATTTCCGTTCGCCGGCCTACAAGCGTGTCGACGTGGGGCTGCATTACGCCCTGCTCTCGCCCCTTTCCGACACTGAATCGCGCACCGGTCTGCACCGCTGGTTCAAGAGCATCTGGCTGGGGGTGGATGTCTTCAACCTGCTCGACATCTCTAACGTGTCATCCTATTACTGGGTTACCGATGTCAACAATATCAAGTACGCCGTGCCCAACTACCTCACCCGCCGCCAGTTCAACGTGCGCCTCAGCATCGATTTCTGAGGCCGCCGGGGAATGGGAATAATGGGAGTGATGGGAAGGTCTGACGAGTCGGACTTGGCGGCCAGGTCTGACTTTTCTGACTTTTTCGGTCAGGGGCGGGTGGTCTCGGGTCAGGGGAGTGGGGCGATGAGGGTGGCAAGCGAGTCGCGCAGCAGCGAGTCCTGGGGCAGGGTGGCCCAGCCGCGGAACTGGTTGAGCGAGATCTCGACCGAGGTGTCGAGGTTGCGGTAGCGTGTGGCGAGCGAGTCGGCCACCGAGCGGCTCACGACGGCCATGCCTCCGCCGGGGAGTTCGCCGAGTCCGGCGAGTATCACCAGTTCCGGGGGGCCGTATTCGGGATCTTCCTTTATTATAATGGTGTCGCCTATCTCATGAGCGAGGTTGTTGAGTCTCAGCAGGGCCGGCGACCCCTTGACCACCCATACCGTCTTGTTGGCCAGGTCGGTCTGGGTTCTGACGGCGATATTGCCTGTGGTGTCGCGCGGCTGCACCAGCACCATGCGGTCAACCACCCCCGGATCCACGAAAGCATAACGTTCCTTTAGCTCAGCCGTCACGGCGATGTCGCCCACCACGAGACGGCATTTCCCTTCGTCGAGCCAGCGGAGGGCATCGGCCAGGCGCGTGTAGGGGTGCAGCCGCATGGGGATGTTTCCGCGTTCGCAGGCGCGGCGCAACATGCCATAGTAGGGGCCCGAAAGGGTGTCGCCCGAGGTGATGACCCCGAACGGTCCCACTTCTATGGCAACATTAAGCGTGTCGCCTCCGGCGGGGAGGTCGGGGCGCTCTCTGAGCCGTTTCACCGAACATTCCTTGAGCGAGACGATAAGGGCCACGCACGCGGCCAGCAGACCGAGATAAAGTATTATGCTCCCCTTTTTGGGCTGTAGACGCTGAAAACTCATGGCAGATAAGAATTTAGAGGCTGTGATATGTGCTTTCTGACGGCCTCTTCGGTATATGCGCCGGTGTCAGTTGGCGAAGTCGATGCTCAGACCTAACTGGAAACGCCGGGGATTCATGGGGTAGTGGGTCATCGAGAAATAATTTGACCCGGTGAGCCCCTGGTTGACATGCGACATCATAAGGAAGAAACGCGTCTTCGACAGCTTGCAGTTCACATATACGTTTATGAACGGATAGTTGCCGACATCGGCGGCGTTTTTATTGTAAAACGCCATTGTCGAAGGCTCGAACCCGAGGCTCTTGTATTTCGTGAAGTAGTCGCAGCTGACGCCGAACTGCACCTTGAGCGTGGCTATGCGGAACAGCACATAGAGGTTGGTGTTCAGGGCCAGTTTCGGCAACGGCACCACATCCTGCCGCGTCGAGGTCTGGAATGTCACCAGATTGTCCCAGTGCACGGGGCCTGCATGCAGGTTCTGGTGCAGGGTGGCGTTGACAATCTGCACGCTCCCCGACGCCTGTACCGGCAGGGCCTGGCTGTTGAAGTAGATGAGGTTCTGCACATTCTCCACGCCGGCCGATATGCGTGTGGCGGTCTTGCCGAGGGCAATCTCGCCGCCGACACGGAACGAGCGTGTCTTGCCGAAGTCGTTGTCCCAGATGAAGTGGTTCGACAGGTAATGTTTCGCGAACCAGGGAGCCGACAGGTTGGTGAACGACCCGAAGGCGTTCACCGCCGCCGAATCGCCCAGCAGGGGGAACGATGTGGTGATACGTCCGTCGACCTTCACTTCACCCGCGGCTTCGCCCACAAGACCTATCTGGCCGGTTATGTCGTAGTTGAGAATGCGCCCTTTCTGCCTGAGCAGCTGCGCGCCTACCCATAGCAGCGTCTGATTTTCTGAGGTGCGGATGTCGGGGTAGGGGTTGGGGGTGAGAATCTCGGTGGCCGCGTCCGATAGCTCGTCGGGCACGGCGGTGGTCATCTCGTAATGGCGGTTCTCGATGGTGGCGAAAGCCGCCAACCCCGCTTTTGCCCATTTGTTGAACCCTTCGAGCAGTGACACACCCAGCGTATTCTTCAGCGAGTGGTAGCGGGCGCGGTCTGAAGTCCCCGCCGGATTGAAATATGTGTTGCGCCAGAACTCGGCGCCCTCGTTGGGGTCGTTGTCAAGGAACTTATGCCACCCGTCGGTGTAGCGCAGGGTCCAGATGAAACTTGTCACCGGCACGAGCGTGCGTTTCACGGTGGTGTCGTTCACCTGCTCCTCCTTGTAGAAACCGAGCTTATAGCGGGTGTTGAGCCACAGGTCGGTGCCGTTGGTGCGGTTCTGGGCGTGGGTCAGGTTCACCGGGATGTCTTTCGGGTTGACCGATGTGTTGCCCCCCTGAACCTCGGCCGGGTCGGTGATGTAGAGGTCGTCGGTGATGCCGCCGTTGGCCATCGCCGTGAGGTTGTAGTGGGTGAAAAGCCCCTGGAACTCCACGCGCTCGCCCGTGTATGATCCCGAGAAACCCCAGTTGAGGTTCTTGGCCGCCTGGTTTGTGTACGAGCCTTTCGAGTAGAGATAGTCAAGCAGGGCGCCCACCTGTATGCGCGGCCCCGCGTTGCCCGAGAATGTGAGGTTCAGCGCGTCCTGTCCGGTATCGCTTCCCCCGCCGAAGGCATAGCTCAGCAGGGTCATGGGGATGCGGGTGTTGTAGAACCGGGCCTTGTCAAGAGTGGGAATCCAGGTCTCTATGGCGTCGCGGAACATGAAATCGCTCATCGGCTTGCGTTCCGACCATATCATCTGGCGCCCCTCGGCACAGTAGTTGCCGGTAGCGGCCCATGCTGTCGATACCTCCTGGGGCACATAGCGGTGACTGTAGTTTTCATACAGCGTATCGATGGTCTCGGGCACGCGCACACCCAGCGGGCCCGAGACTCCCCAGGCATACGACGGCTCTACCACCGTTTTCTTTGCGGAGGCAGACAAGACGGTAACAGCCATCACCGCTGCCACCGCCGCCCAGAGCCATTTCCCGCCCCGGCGTCTCATCTCGTTGCCCTTTATATGATATGATAATTTACACATCGTGGGCACAAAGTTACGCAAAAATACTCTTAAACTTCCCTGATTAAAGAAATTGTTGGATGTTTACACCAAAGTTTGACAAAGTTTGACAACCGGCAATGGAAGAAAAACATTTGACGCGGTCTTATTTGAAACGATAGTCCTTATTCAGAAGTCGTTTTAGAACTGTGATTCTAATTCTTCAAGGACAGGGGCTATTTTAATTTGATAGTAGGAGATGATAAAGAGATAGGCTATTACGGCGCCACAGATTATTGCCAACTGGTTGTAGCATTTCTCTCGTAGTGCCATCTGTGTAATCAACCAAATATATATTATGGCACAGACAGCGGCGACCCCGAGGATACACAAACTGAGTGTGTGGTTGATAAAGTTCATCACGATAGGATAAACAATCAACGGCAATAACAGCCACCATATTTTTTTTGCCCGGGGGTCTTGTATTTGATCCATATATTTGTAGATAATGTTATCGTCTTGCTGCACGAATGCATAACATGTAGTTGGCCCATGCATCAACTGTTTCTGCATAAGCCGCTGCTCCGGCCAAGTATGTGCCGACCCATCCAGGCCGTGGAAACCTCCTGCGGCACATAGCGGTGGTTGAAATTCTCGTAGAGGGTATCGATGGTCTCGGTGACGCGCACCCCCAGCGGCCCCTCGACCCCCCAGGCGTATGACGGGGCGATCACCGGCTTTTTCGCCGCGGCGGGAATGACGGCGTCCAGAGCCATGACCAGGGTGCACAACAGTACGCACAGCCCTGTGGCCGTCAAGACCCCGGGCCGGTCAGACTTTATGTGACGTAATATTCTGTACATCGTGGGCACAAAGTTACGCAAAACCCCGGCAATACCAATCGCGTGCATGCCAAAATTACTAAAAAAGGCCGCCGGCGGGTGGTATCGTATTGTCCGACAAGTCTGACACGTCCGACAGGTCGGACGGGTGACCGGTGCTGATTTCTGTGAACCTTTTCATGGCCTCTGTTGTTGAAATTTGAGTAATCTACTAAATTAGAAACTACAACTTAAAATCAATACCGTTATGGATTTTATCTCAGATGACAAACTTGTGATTGTCGGCGCGGCCGGCATGATTGGCTCGAACATGGCCCAGACCGCCGCCATGATGCGCCTCACCCCCAATATCTGCCTTTACGACACATACGCCCCCGGTCTCGAGGGCGTGGCCGAGGAGATGTATCACTGCGGATTCCAGGGCCTGAACCTCACATATACCTCTGATGTGGCCGAGGCCTTCAAGGATGCCAAATACATCGTTTCGTCGGGTGGCGCCGCCCGTAAGGCCGGCATGACCCGCGAGGATCTGCTCCGCGGCAACTCGGAGATCGCCGAACAGCTCGGCCAGGATATCCGCACCTACTGTCCCGACGTAAAGCATGTGGTGGTGGTATTCAACCCCGCCGACATCACCGGCCTGGTGACGCTGATCTATTCGGGTCTGAAACCTTCGCAGGTCTCGACCCTCGCCGCGCTTGACAGCACCCGTCTGCGCAGCGAGCTGGCAAAATACTTCAACATCCCCGCCGACCGCATCGTGAACTCGCGTACCTACGGCGGTCACGGCGAGCAGATGGCCGTATTCGCATCTACCACCACCGTCGACGGTCAGCCGCTCTCTGAACTTATCGGCTCTGACGCCCTGCCGCGTCAGGAGTGGGATGAGATGAAACAGCGTGTCATCCAGGGCGGCAAGCATATCATCGACCTGCGTGGCCGCTCGTCGTTCCAGAGTCCGGCATACCTCTCTATCGAGATGGTCGCCGCCGCAATGGGTGGCAAACCCTTCGCATGGCCTGTGGGCACATACGTAAACAACGGCACCTACAACCACATCATGATGGCCATGGAGACAACCGTTGACCGCAACGGCGTCACCGTACATCCCGTTGCCGGTACCCCCGAGGAGCGCAAAGAGCTTGACCAGAGCTACCACCACCTCTGCAAACTGCGCGACGAGGTTATCTCGATGGGGATCATCCCGCCCGTCGAAAAGTGGCGCGGCCTGAACCC
>USKE01000101.1 GCA_900555165.1 uncultured Porphyromonadaceae bacterium
GCAACAGTCCGAAATTGTCGGCGATGGCCACCGCCGGGGCGAGTTCGTCAAGCTGCCGGGCGAGCGACGCGGTTTCGGCATAACGGGCGCCTATTTCAGCCATTGCCTCGGCACGGGTCTGCTGGGCCGCGAACTGTGTCGACAGTGCCTGCTGTTGCGCTACGGTGTGGCCGGTGTTGCGGGCACCCCAGGCGGGTAGTTTCAGCGAGACCGTAAAACCGTTGTAATGCGTGCCCTCTTCGTATGCGTGGGCGTAGCCGACGCCCAGGCGCGCCCTGGGCGGGGGGGGCGGGTGGGGGCGGGAGCCGCGGCCAGAGTTCGGTCGCGGCAAGCGATGCCGTGGCGTGCGCATAATCTGCTTCAGCGATGGCGAGCATGGCCTTAGGTGACGTCTCGTAGCGGGCTATGACTTGTGGCAATGGCGGAAGTTCAGTAACAGGCGGATAGTCTGTAAGGGCGAGCGCGGCCTCCGCGGTAGCGTCGTCGGGCGCTATGGCGCGAATCTCGGCACGGTATCCTTCGAGCTGAGCTTCGGCCTGCGCGTCGGCGGCATGGGCACGGGCGGCCTCGATTCGTGTCTTGTTGAGGTCGATGATAGTGGCCTCGCCGGCTTCGAAAGCGCGGCGGTATTTCTCGAGCAGTTCGGTCGCCGACAGTGCGATGCGGTGGGTGAGCTCGCGGTCGGCCTTTGCGGCGATGTAATCTATGAGCAGACGCCGGGTGGACACTGATACCTCGGCACGCGCCGCCTCGGCAGCCGCCAGATTGCGGCGCCTGAGCGCCTGCATGGCCTGTGACGTGCGGCTGAACTGACCGGGCACGGGGAGGGTCTGCGATATGCCGGCCGACCAACGGTGCTCTCCACCGGCCGGTGCATAGAGGCGTTCGGCCTCAAGTTCGGGGCCTTCGAGCAGGTTGGCGCCCTTTAGCGCTGCCTCGGCGGCAAGGCCGTCGGCATCGATGACGGATACCGCCGGCGATGCGTCGGCGATGGCGTCGACAATTTCGCCGAATGTCTGTGCCGTGGCGATGACCGGGGCAAACGCGATTACAGATGCTATGATGGTTGTCTTCTTCATTTCTTGCGGTTGGTGAGACGGAACAGGATGGGTACCACGTAGATGTTGAGCAGGGTCGACGACACCAGGCCGCCGAGAATCACCACTGCGAGCGGGCTTTGTATCTCGTTGCCCGGCACCGACGAGCGGAGCGCCAGCGGTATCAGCGCCAGAGCCGATGTGAGCGCCGTCATGACGATGGGGATGAGCCTGTCGCGCGAGGCATCGACCAGCGCGGTGTCATCGCCACGGTCGAGCTGCCGCGCCACGCCGGTGGCATTGTAGCGCGAGATAAGCAACATGCCGTTGCGGGTGGCTATGCCCATCAGCGAGATGAAACCGATGATGGCGGGGATATTCAGCTCGCCCCCGGTGAACACCAGTATCAGCACGCCCCCGATCATGGCCAGCGGCATGTTCACGAGTATTATGGCCGACTCGCGCCACGAACGGAACTCGCCATACAAAAGCATCACGATAATCAGTATAGCGCCCAGCGATGTCAGCATGAGCGTGCGCGAGGCCGATGCCTCGCTCTCGAACTGGCCCCCGTAGGTCACCATCCACCCTTCGGGCAACGTGACATTGTCGGCCACGCGCCGCGAGATTTCGTTGACAGCGCCGCGCAGGTCGCGCCCTTCCACATTGGCCGAGACCACAAGCAGACGCTGGGCGTTTTCGCGGGATATAGTGTTGGGGCCGGTGACCGAACGGATGTCGGCAACGTTCGAGAGGGGGATTTTACCCTCGCGCGAGTCTATGGCAAGAGAGCCGATGCGGTCGGCGGTGGCACGCGAGTCATCATCGAATTTCACGGTGAAGTCATAGGGGAGACCATGCTCGTAGACCTGCGATACTGCCTTTCCGGCCAGCGCAACATCAATGAAATTCGTGAACTGCGCCATAGTTATGCCGTAGCGGGCCAGCATGTCGCGGCGCGGCACAATCTCAAGCTGCGGGCGCTCGATCTGCTGGTCGAGGTTGACGTCGGTCACACCGTCGACCCCCTTTGCTATCTGCTGCACCTGCTTGCCCACGGTGTAGAGCCGGTTCAGGTCATCGCCGAATATCTTTATGGCTATCTGGGCCTCGGTGCCCGACAGCATGGCATCGATGCGGTGCGAGATGGGTTGGCCGATTTCGATGTTGACGCCGGGAATCTCGGCGAGTTTCGCGCGTATCTCGCGCACCATCTCGTTGCGCGAGCGGCCTTTCAGGGTATAAGGGGCCTCGATTTCCGAGACATTCACGCCCAGTGAGTGCTCGTCGAGTTCGGCGCGGCCTGTCTTGCGGGCCACGGTGCGGATCTCGGGCACCGAGAGAATCAGCTTTTCGGCGAGGCGTCCCACGCGGTCACTCTCGTCAAGCGATATGCCCGGCAGGGTGGAGACATTGATTGTAAGCGACCCCTCGTTGAACCCGGGGAGGAATCCGCGGCCGAGGGTGAACATCAGTGCCACCGAAACCACGAACAGACAGCCGGTGGCGCCGAGTATCAGTTTGCCGTGGCGCAGACACCAGTTCAGCGAGCGGGTATAGGCCCCCTTGAGTTTGAGCGCGGCCCAGGGCTCACGGCCTGTGCGTTCGTTCTCCTTGCGGTTGCCGCCAAGCAGATATGAGCACAGCACCGGCGTCAGGGTAAGCGCCACGACGGTGGATGCCGCCAGGGCAACGATGAACGACACGCCCAGGGGGATGAGCATGCGCCCCTCCATGCCCGAGAGGAAGAACAGCGGGAGGAAACTGGCCACGATGATCAGCGACGAGTTGAAGATCGGCGTGCGCACCTCTTTCGATGCCTCATAGACCACCTCGATGGTCTTGCGGCGTTCTGGCTCCGGGAGCTCGCGGTTCTGCCGCAGGCGCTTGTAGACGTTCTCCACATCGACTATCGCGTCGTCGACAAGCGACCCGATGGCGATGGCGATACCCCCAAGACTCATCGTGTTCACGGTGACGCCCATGCACCGCAGTATCACCACCGATATTAGTATCGACATAGGCAGTGCGATGACCGAGATCAGGGTGGTGCGCAGGTTCATCAGGAAGAAGAAAAGCACGATGATGACCATGAGCGCCCCTTCGAGCAACGATTCCTGCAGGTTCGTGATGGAGTTGGATATGAAGTCGGCCTGCGAGAATATGTCTGTCGAGATTTTTACGGACGGCGGGATTGACTCTTTAAGCCTGTCGAGGGTTGCGTTTATCTCAGAGGTGAGACCGATGGTGCCCACCGCCGGCTGTTTGGTCACGGTGAGCAGCACAGCTCCCTCGCCGCGTACCGAGGCCACGCCGAGGCGCGGCGACTTGTCGCCTACGGTCACAAGCCCCACGTCACCCAGGGTCACGGGCACCGGCGAATCGGTGGCGATTACGGCTTTTGCCAGTTCAGCGGGGTCGGCAGTGTTGACGCGCCCTTTTATCAGGTACTCGTTGCCGTATTCATAGAGCACGCCACCGGCGGCATTGTCGTTGACCGACTCCACTGCCTCCATTACCTGCGGCAGAGTGACGTTGTGGAACTTCATGCGTTCGGGCGACAGGAGCAACTGGTATTCCATCTCCTCGGCGTGTCCCCTCGCCGCCTATTCCCGACACAGACGAGACGCCTCCGAGGCTCAGCAGCCGCGGCCGGATGATTCGGTCGGCAATGGTGCGCAGGTCTCTCAGCGACAGCGAGTCGGAGGTGAGGCCTATTATCATGATTTCGCCCAGGATTGACGACTGCGGCCCCAGGGTGGGAGCTTTTGCCGACGGCGGCAGCTGGTCGGTCACGGCGGCGAGTTTCTCTGACACGGTCTGGCGAGCGCGGTATATGTCGGTGCCCCAGTCGAATTCGGTCCACACGACCGAGAATCCCGAGGCTGACGACGAGCGCACGCGGCGCACGCCGGTCGATCCGTTCAGGGCTGTCTCGACGGGGTAGGTGACAAGCTGTTCTACCTCCTCGGGGGCGAGTCCGGGTGCCTCGGTCATGACCACTACCGTGGGGGCGTTGAGGTCGGGGAAGATGTCGACCTCGGTCTTTACCAGGGCGATGCACCCACCGGCCATAATCAGTGCCCCGAGGATGAGCACGATCACCCGGTTGTAAAGCGAGAATTTTATTATGCGGTTCAGCATGGCGGTGCGGCGGGTCAATGGTTGTGTTTGTGTCCTTCGGGAACCACGCCCGATGTCTCGGCCAGACGCACGAAAGTGGTGCCTGAGGTGACCACGCGGTCACCCGCCTTCAGACCTGAGGTTATCTCGATGTTACGGCCATCGTTGGCGCCTATTGTGACGGGTTGTTTGCGGTAGGCGTCGGCATGCTCGCGGATATAGACAAATTTCACCCCTTGCTGTTCGGTAACAGACTCGACAGGCACGGTGAATATATTGTCGCGCGACTCTCCGTGCAGGTAAACGGTGCAGTAGCTGCCCGGGATGAGAGATCCGTCGTTGTGCAGGGTGTAGTAGACGGGGATGTATCCGCCTGTTGCCGTTGCGCCGGTGGGGCGCCCTGTCATTGAGCCGCGGTAGTCGGCGATGTCGTGTGTGGTTTGGTCGTAAGCCGTGCGGAAAGTGGCTCCTGAGATTGATGACAGTGACGATGCGTAGCGTTCGGGCAAATCGGCGCGCAGTGTCACGGTAGAGGTTCCGGAGATTGTGGCGATAGGCTGCCCGGCGTCGACATACTGACCCTCGGTGGCAAGCAGGGCGGTTATGGTGCCTGACGTCGGTGCCACGGCGGCACTGCCTGATTTGCCGCCGCCAGATGCCACAGCGGCGCGTGCCTCGTCGTAACGCTGACGCGCGGCGTTATAATCGCGGCGCGTCACTATTCCCTCTTCGGCCAGCGGAGTCAGGCGATCAAGCTCGCGTTTGGCGGCCTCGAGCGCTATGCGGTTTGCCTCGTTGACATCGCCGCCGGCCATTGCGCGTGCAGTGACGGTGGCGATGGTGCGTCCGCGGCTCACCTGTGCGCCTTCGGTTATTCCGGGGGCGAACGTGAGCAGTCCCGCAGAGCGGGCCGCGACGGTCGACTGGTCGGAGGGCGAGGCTGACAGCTGTCCGGCAACCTCGATTACGCCTGAGAATGTGCCCGGAGCCACTTCGGTGACATCCACGCCAAGCTCTTTGGCGCGTTCGGGCGAGAGCAGAATTTCGCCGTCATGGTTGTCGCCGTGTTCGCTGTCATGGTCTTCGTGGTCGTCGCCATCCTCATGGGCTCCGTTCTCTTCAGCGTGATGCGCGTGGTCATGCGCAAGCTCGTTGGCCTCGTGTCGGCACGATGTTGCAGTGAGCGCCGCCACAGCAATTAATATGGGCATGTATTTCGTTATTCTCATGTCTGATGATGTGTTGTTTTTATGGTGCAAAGTTACTAATTTTCGAGGGGCGCCAGATTGCACCATTACGACGATTTGTTGCAGAATGCCGAACCGAGCCTCCCATCCTCCCGTTCCCCTCAGCGAATCCTCCTTCCCCGTAAAAACGCCAGTCGCCGAAACCAGCATTGCTGATTCCGGCGACTGTTCTGCCGTTTCATAGGGAATGGGCGTCAACGGCCCGAGGTGGCGATGAGCGATGTCACGCGCTTGTTGAAGAGGTTCTCTTCGAGGAGGTCTTCGATGGTGAGGTGCATGCGGTAGCGCCAGTAGTGTGGGTTGACAGCCGGGTCGTTGATCTGCTCGCTGTATGGGTTCTCTCGGCGGAGTTTGCCGTCGATCGAGAGCCAGTCCTGCAACGGAAGGATGCAGAGCATGGCGGGCGAGTGCAGGTTTGAGTCGACAATCTTCTCGCAGATCCAGGGTTCGGCGAAATATGGTGCCTGACCCTGCTCATGGAGCATGTTGTTGTAGAAACGCTGGGTCTTCGCCGGGTCTGCCTCCCACCACGAGCGGATGCCGCCCATGTCGTGGGTCGATGTGGTGCAGACTGTGTAGTATGGGTAGTTGGCGGGGTTGCCGAACTCCTCGCGCGGGTTCTTGGGCATGCGCTGGATGTCGAGCGTGAGAATCTCGAGGGCGTTCATCACGGCGGGCACGCAGTCGGGAATCATGCCGAGGTCTTCGGCGCAGGTGAGCATCGAGGTGGCGTCGATGATCGGGGGGAGTTTCCACATCGCCTTGCCATACCAGAAGTCGTTGTGACGGTGGTAGAAGAAGTCGTTGTAGAGACGGTCGAAACACCAGCGCTCGTAGTCGGTGAGTGCGCGGTAGATATAGGTGTACTGTGCCGAGATGCGCGGGTGGTATTTGCCTTTCTCGTATGGATCCTCGACGAACAGCACCTGGTCGATGAGGCCCTGGAGCGCCTGGCAAAGACGGGTGTTCTTGTCGTCGACGGGCTGTGCGGCGAAGTAATCGGCCACCTGACGCTGTGTTGCGAATTCGGGCTTGAGACGGTAGCGGCCGTAACCGGCATCGATAAGGAACCGCTCGCGTGCCTCGTCGGTGTAGTCGCCGAAGAAGTCGCGCAGGAAGTAGTCCATTATATAAGGTGTGGTCTGCAGGTCTACGTCAAGCCAGAAGTCGTAGTTGTTGCGCAGTTCGTCGGGAGTGTAGGGGAGTGCGGGGTTGAACACGCCGAGCAGACCGTGGAGTTGATCCATGGGAATCTGCCAGATGCGGAAGAATCCGAGCACATGGTCGATTCGGTATACGTCGAAGTATTCGGCCATCTTGCGGAAACGTGCTTTCCACCAGGCGAACCCGTCGCGGCCCATCTCCTCCCAGTTATATGTGGGGAAACCCCAGTTCTGGCCGAGCACCGAGAAATCATCGGGCGGGGCACCGGCCTGCGAGTCCATGTTGAACAGGCGCGGGGTTGTCCAGGCGTCGACACTCATGCGCGAGATGCCGATGGGTATGTCGCCCTTCAGTGCCACCTGACGGGTGTGGCAGTAGTCGCGTGCCTGGCGCAACTGCGAGTCGAGATGCATCTGCACCCACATGTGGTAGTTGATCTCGTCGGTATGCTCCTTGACGAACTTGTCGAGCTTGGTTTGCGAGAATTTGGCCATCTTGCCCCATTTCTCGAAGTCGGCCGAACCTGTCTGGTCACGGAGCACGCAGTAGGCGGCGTAGGGGATGAGCCAGTCGCGGTTCTCTTCGACGAATTTCTTGAACCGGGCCGAGGCCACGGCTTTCTTGCCGTCCTGTGCGAAGAGTTCGCGGGTGAATGCATTCTTGGTGTTGTTGACGCGCTCGTAGTCTACTTCGGCGAGGGCGTTGAGCTCACGGCCGATGGCGTCGTAATATGCCTGGCGCTCTGCATCCTTGAGGGTGCCCACGGCGCTGAGGCGCAGATACATCGGGTGCAGTGCGAAGGTAGAGTTGGCGTTGTAGGGGTATGAGTCGGTCCAGGTGTGGGTCATTGTGGTGTCGTTGACCGGGAGAACCTGTATGAATTTCTGACCGGTGAGACGTGCCCAGTCGGCGAGTTTCATGAGGTCGAGGAACTCGCCCACGCCAAAGCTTTCTGTGGAGCGGAGCGAGAACACGGGGATCGCCACGCCGGCGCCGCGCCACGGGGCCTTGGAGTTGATGAAACGGAGACCGCTGACGGTCACACACTCCTCGGCGGTTGCTGGTGAAATGGTCATGCGGCGGTTCTCGCCACCTTCCCAGAGCACTTCAGAGGGGGTGAATCCGGGGGTGCCGAGGCGGTCGACGTCGTTTTTCTTCAGCACGAGGAATTTGAACTCGATGTCGGCGGGGAGGCCGCGCATGGGCAGAGATACGCGCCAGTCGGGGTAGGATGCGTCAGACATCACCAGGGCGCGGGCCGGATTCCAGTCACCGAGGGCCGGGCAGTTGCCGCTTACGGCAAGAACCTCGTCAGAGGCTATCATCGGAGCCTCGCAACCCAGGATGAGGTGACCTGATTTCACGCGCGGGGCGA
>USKE01000102.1 GCA_900555165.1 uncultured Porphyromonadaceae bacterium
TGAGCCTGTCATAGATGTCAATGACCTCGGTGATGCGCTCGCGCCAAACCGGCCCGTGGGTGGAACAGATGGTGCCGATCTCGATGCCGCTGAGTTTGGCAAGCGCTTTCTGCACGAAACTGCCGTATTTACCCACGATGTTGCTGTAATAGCGTATCATTTCGGGGAAGTAGCGGTCGGTGTTCATGTCGGTGTCGACAACCGCGCCGTTGAGCGCTCCGAAACATCCGAAGGCATCGCCGCTGAACAGGGTCTGTTCCTCCTCAAAATATGTTACCATGGTCTCGGGCCAATGTACGAATGGTGTAAGCGCGAACCGCAGTGTGGTGCCTTCGCCGAGCGACAGCGTGTCGCCGTCCTTGACCTGCAGGGTCTGTGTTTCCACTCCATAGTAGCCGCGTGAATATGCCAGAGTCATGGCGTTGCCCACTATCGTAATGTCGGGGAATGCCTGCCGCAACAGTGTTATGGCGCCCGAATGGTCAGGCTCCATGTGGTTTATTACCAGATAGTCTGGCTGGCGGTCACCGAGAATGTCCTTTATCAGTTCAATCTGCCGGAGCGCGTGCGACGCCTCCACGCCGTCGATTATGGCGGTCTTCTCGCTGCCGGTTACGATATATGAGTTGTAGCTTACGCCCAGCGGCAGGGGCCACATCCCTTCAAATTTTGTAGTGGTGCGGTCATTGACGCCGATATAATGTACTCTGTCGGAAATTCTGGCTGTCCTCATGGGTCGAAACGTGAATGTTTGCGCAAAGTTAATGAAAATTTCAGACATCGGCATACAAAAAATGCCCGCGTCTAAGGGCATGACGCGGGCGGATAAACGGACGCCATTAAGTTATGGCAGGGTTTTTTAATGAAGCCAGAAAAATGCCGTTTTCATACATAAGAACGCTTTGAGGACGCAAAGGTTTACAGCCACGGCAAAATTTCAGGCAGTTTCTTGGTGACGCATATCAGGTGGCCCGTCAATACTTTCCTGGCACGGTGCGGGTGCTATTGCGGGCATAATGCCTCGGTGGTTTCAACGCACGGTTTTCTTGATGGTGCCGAGCAGGCGGTCGCCTGCGTATGCGCGGATGATATAGAGGCCGGCAGGCAACAGGCCGAGGTCGGCGATGTCTGTGGTTTCGGCAAGCAGGATGCCGGTAACAGAGTATACTGCAAACCTGTCGGGGACATCGCTTTCGGCAGATGGGAGGGCGATGGCGGCTGCGCCGGGCTTTATCTCGCATTCCGTCCCGGTGTGTCCGAAACGGTTCGATGCATCGACATGCAGCCACGCGTAGTACAGGTTGTTGAACTGCTTGCTGGTGCCTGTCAGCGGCGATGATGCGGGATAGAGATATTCTGTATTGAGAATGGAGGAATATTCTTCTTCGATGGCGACCTTTAACCGATTGTTTTCGACTCCGGCAAACTCCACGCTGTAGTCGGCAGTGTATATGTATTCGCGTTCGGTTGGATTGAACGATATTAGCTCGGGCGTGCCGAGCCATGGCGCCAGGCTTACGGTCATATCCTGCTCGAAAGTGCTTTTGAGGTCGCCTGTTTCGGCGAATACGTAGAAACGCGCCTGGCAGATCCCCTTGCTGTCGGTGACATAATTGTCGGTAAGGTTGTCGAGCGTAAGTGCGTCGACAGTGAAACTGCGGTTCTCGGCTCCGGACGAGATAATCTGCATGTCGCCGCTTTCGGCAACAGGGAGACATGCCATCCAGCCGGTGATGTCGGCAGCGTCGAGGCCTCCGTCACACACAATCCGGTAGCTGTTGGCGCGGAAGATGTTCGGGGTTTCTTCGGTGTCGCATATCACTGACGCGGTCTGTGATATGGCAAGTACGGGGATGGCAAGAAATATGGTGGTGATGATTTTGCGCATGAGGTGGCAGGTGTTGGATATATTATAATAACGCAGAAAGTGATGTTTCTTATATATACGGTAGGTTGTAAATTGTGAACTTCACGGGCAGCGCGGCGTTTTAAAGATATGCACGTCGCGCGGCATGCGGCGGCATTGAATGAATATACCGTTATGTCACACGTTTCAGCTGATGATATTTTCGCGCGTAATGTCGAGGCTCTCTCGGCAGTGACCGACATGGAGCGTGGCATGGAGCCTGCGGGGGAAGGTCCGGTGCCCTCTGTCGACGCATTGCGTGACTTTATCGGGCATGTGCGCACGGTGGTCTTTCCTGACTTTTTCGACCGCCGGCGTTCGTGCCGGTCAATCCGTCCGGCTATCATCGGCGTGAACATCGAAAAGATATACACCATTCTGTGCCGCGAAATCATTTATGGTTTCCAGTTCGGTCGCGAGACATCGTGCATGGCGGCCAACGAGCGGTCGTCGCGCCTGGCGCTGGCTTTCATTGACCAGCTGCCGCAGATCAAGCAGACACTCTATACCGATGTGCAGGCTATGTTCGACAATGACCCGGCAGTCGACAGCTATGAGGAGGTGGTGCTCAGCTATCCTGTGATCCAGGCGATGATACACTACCGCGTGGCGCATGCGTTGCTCGGCCTTGGCATACCCGCCATTCCGCGAATACTCACCGAGCTGGCTCATTCTGCAACGGGTATCGACATAAATCCGGGAGCTGAAATCGGCCCCTATTTTGCCATCGACCATGGTACCGGCGTGGTGATAGGGCAGACCTGTGTGATCGGCCACCATGTGACCATATACCAGGGCGTCACGTTGGGCGCCAGGAATTTCCAGTACGATGACAACGGTCACCCGGTGAATGTTCCGCGCCATCCTGTAATCGAAGACCATGTGACAATCTACTCGAACGCCTCGGTGCTCGGCCGCATCACCGTGGGCGCCCGCTCGGTAATCGGCGGCAACGTGTGGCTCACGAACTCCGTGCCGCCTGATTCGGTGATACTGCAGCGGCGCCCTGTCACCTCGGCGTTTATCGACGGTCTCGGAATCTGATTGGAGCAATAGCACAATCTGACAATAAGACCCGTAACTATAAATAATTCTGAACAGTTACTTATGGCAAGAATTTACCGCAAGCTTACCGAACTTATAGGGAACACACCGTTACTTGAAGTCAGCAACATCGAGCGTGACAAGCATCTGCATGCGCGTCTGCTGGTAAAAATCGAGAGTCTCAATCCGGGCGGCAGCGCTAAAGACCGCATAGCACTCTCTATGATAGAGGATGCCGTGCGCCTGGGGCATCTGAAACCGGGAGGCACAATAATCGAGCCCACCAGCGGCAATACCGGGGTGGGGCTGGCATGGGTGGGTACATCCATGGGGTATAAGGTGATTCTCACCATGCCCGACACCATGAGTGTCGAGCGCCGCAATCTGCTCGGCGCATACGGCGCACAGCTTGTGCTCACCCCCGGCAACGAGGGGATGCGCGGCGCCATCGCGAAGGCCGAGCAACTGCAGGCTGAGATGCCCGGCTCAATTATTCTGGGGCAGTTCTCGAATCCGGCTAATCCCGAAGTGCACCGGCGCACTACCGGCGAGGAGATCTGGCGCGATACGGACGGCGATGTAGATATATTCGTAGCAGGCGTGGGTACGGGCGGCACGATCAGCGGTGTCGGCGAAACCCTGAAAGCGCACAATCCTGCCATAAAGGTTGTGGCCGTGGAGCCCGCGTCGTCGCCGGTGCTGAGTGGCGGTCAGCCGGGCGTACACAAGATACAGGGCATCGGCGCCGGTTTCGTTCCGCGCAATTACGATGCGGGGGTGGTAGACGAAGTGGTGAAAATCACCGACGACGATGCTATGCGCGGCGCACGCATGCTGGCGCGTCGCGAGGGATTGCTGACAGGCATCTCGGCGGGTGCCGCTTTCATGGCTGCATTTCGTGAGGCTCGCAAGCCCGAGAATGCCGGAAAGACGATTGTGGCGCTCTTGCCCGATACCGGCGACCGTTATCTTTCGACACAGCTGTTCTCATACGACGGATACCCTCTATAACTCAGAATAAAATATTCGCTATGCCTAACCTTATACTGTTGCGCCACGGCCAGAGCAGATGGAATCTCGAGAACCTTTTTACTGGGTGGACCGATGTCGACCTTTCAGACAAGGGGAGGGAGGAGGCCGCCGAGGCCGGCCGCAAGATACGCGAAGCCGGCCTTGAGCCCCGCTATTATTTCACCTCATATCTGAAACGCGCCATACACACTTTGCAGATCGCGGCCGATGCTATGGACCGCGACTGGGTTCCCGTGACGAAAGACTGGCACCTGAACGAACGTCACTACGGCGCCCTGCAAGGACTGAACAAGGCCGAGACGGCGAAAAAGTATGGTGATGAGCAGGTGCATATATGGCGCCGCAGTTATGATGTAATGCCTCCGGCGCTCGCGCCTGACGACAGGCGCCACCCTCGGTTCGACGCGCGGTATGCCTCGCTGACAGCCGATGAACTTCCGGCTACGGAGTCGCTTGAGATGACGATAGCGCGTGTGCGCTGTTGCTGGGAGGAGTGCATAGTGCCCGCGTTGCGCGAGCATGGCGATGTGCTTGTGGTTGCGCATGGCAACAGTCTGCGCGGACTTGCCATGATGTTGCTTGGACTTACCCCCGAGCAGGTCGTGGGACTGGAAATACCCACCGGCGCCCCCTGGGTGTTTACCCTCGATGACCGTCTGGCTCCCGTGGCCAACCGCTACCTGTAATCTTTATTATAAATAACGGTGTGGAAACTTGGTTTATAAAATAAACCTGACTAAATTTGCAGATGAAAAGGACGGCTACGTGCGACCGTCCTTTTAAAATCAAAAAATGGTTTATGAAATAAACTAAAATCGAAAATCTCTAAATCCATTGTTATGGAAGAAAAGAAACTTACCGAGAAAGAGAGTCTTGAACTCATATCTGCCATGATTGCACGTACGAAAGAGCGCTATATGCTGGGCGACGGCAATATCATGCTCCTTTGGGGCTACCTCACGGTTGCCGTATCGGTGGCGATATGGATACTTCTTGCTGTCACGCACAATCCGGTCTGGAACTGGCTGTGGTTCCTGATTTGGGTAATAGGAGGTACTGTAACACCCGTGATGGCACGCCGCAAACAGCAGAAGTTCGGCGTACGAACCTATTCCGACAAGCTGTCGTCGCGTATCTGGTCGGCAGTGGGGTACAGCGCGATAGCCTCAACCTTCTTCTGCCTGGGATTCATGCTTTTTAAAGGCATTGACGCGTGGCAGATGATGTTTGCTTTCGCGCTGGTAATCGTGCCGTTCGCCGAAATAGTGCAGGGTGTTGTGCTTGCCGAGAAACCGCTGATTGTAGGCGGTGCACTCGGTCTGCTTGCCGGGATCTTCACCCTTTGCTGTATTGCCGGGCGGGTGCCTCTGTGCGTAACCTGGTTTATGCCGGTCTTTATCGCGGCATTCGCATGCATGATGATAATTCCCGGACATATCCTCAACCATAAGGCGAGCCGACAGAATAATGAGAGAGCTTGACCCGCTTCTGCACTCGCAGCTACGGCTTGCAGTGATGTCGATATTGATGAATGTTGAAGAAGCCGATTTCGTATACCTGAAAGAAAAGACCGACGCCACGGCCGGTAACCTGAGCGTGCAGCTTGACAAGCTCTCGGCCGCCGGTTACATCCGTGTTGAAAAGGATTTCTCGGGTCGCCGACAGCGCACGGTCTGCGTTGTGACCGAAACCGGACGTGCGGCATTCATGGAGTATGTGGATACGTTGCGTACATATCTGCATCTGTAACCGGAATCATTCCGGGCACTTTCCGGTTCCGACGGTTTTGTTTATCTTTGTCGGATACAAACACAACATATTATGCAGAAGATTGGAAAATGGAAAGTGCTTGACAGCACTTACCTCATACAGCGCCCGTGGCTGACGGCACGTTGCGACAAAGTGGAGCTGCCAGACGGCACGGTTCATCCGGAATATTATGTGCTTGAGTATCCCATGTGGGTCAATGTGATTGCCATAACCGCCGAGGGGCAGTTCGTTATGGTCGAGCAGTACCGTCACGGCTTGCACGATGTTTTTACCGAACTTGTGGCCGGAGTGGCCGAGAAAGGAGAGACCCCGCTTGAGTCGGCCCGACGCGAACTGCTTGAGGAGACCGGTTATGGCCGCGGCGAGTGGCAGCAGTTTACCGTACTGTCGCAGAATCCCGGCTCGACCAATAATCTCACATATACTTTCCTCGCCACCAACGTGGAGAAAATCGCGGGTCAGCATCTTGACGACACCGAAGATATAGCGGTCAGACTGCTTTCTGAGGCCGAGGTGAAACAGATGCTGCTTGATGACGAAATCAAACAGTCACTGATGGCGGCCCCGCTCTGGAAATATTTCGCATTGAAAGCGGACGCCACGAAATAATGAAACCCGTACATTCGTCAGACAGACTGCCGCATACGGGTTATTTAATGGGGCCTGTATGGTTTATTCTTCGTCCCAGTCCCAGCTGAAATCACGGTAACTCCACCATACGCGCCATTGGGCGTCGGCAGGGAGTTTGGGCACCAGCAGGGCAAACCGGGTGAATGTGCCGGTTGTACGCTCGTCACTGTCATCGTAGTTGCCGCTGCCGATGGCTATGTTCCAGTCATAAGTGTGTTCAATGTTGTTGCGGACATATCTTACGCGGTATGAATCGATGTCAAAAAGATGCATCCGGTATGTAAGCAGAAGTGTCTGGTCGCTGAAATTAATGTTGCGGTAAGAATCCGTGAAACCGATTGGGTCGTCGGGCAGTCCCGACACGTCATTGACGGCAATCTCCTTGTCGTTCCATTCCCTGCAGAGGTCGCGGAACTCGGTGTCAGTCCTGTCGTATGTCACGCTTGCCGGCACAAACACCTCGTTTACCGGCAATACCGTCTCAATTGGCGGCTCATGGTGCCGGTTGCATCCCGCCGCCAGCAAAACCATGCCGGTAATGGCAAGAATACCTGAACTTTTTTTCTTGAACAACTTCATGTCATATAAACGGCCACACAGGCCGTTTATTATTATACCGGCGTTACTTCTCACCCGGGGGAGAGGAATTTGGGTGGAGTTCTTTTGTCGGATCCGATGTCACCAGGCACTCCTTTCGCGTGGAATGTATGTCACCGCGCCGCCGCTGCCGAACGGAAAGTCTGAAACATCGGTGTTGAGATACGGTGAGTCGGCGATTATGTCTCCTTCAAACACATATCTGGGCGAGGAGAAGGGCTTGCCGTCTTCTGTCTGGTCGACTTTCCGATAACCCTTTACGGCGATTACAATACGGACTATGCCCCGGTATATCCCGAGAATATGTGTGACCTCTTTTGCACGCGAGTCTGCTATTTTCCAATATTTTCTGGCGCTTTCATAGTCATTTGGGCGTCTGTATACCCCCTCAGACCGCTTGTGGTCATAACTGCGGTTAAGGCTCACAAGCAGGAGTCTGTCATCAGGCAGGGGCTCGATCTTTTTGCAGTCGTACATTACATTGATTTCATTTTCCGTTTTTATCCCTTCATTCCACTGATGGTGGCCGCATACGATGTTAGTCAATAGGTTCTCATTGTTGAATGCAGGGTACGTCAGGAGGTCGATGATTGTGGATTCAACCATATATGCCTCTTGTTCGGTGAGATTATGGCGAAGTATGTAGTATTCCACATTCCGTCCGGCATCGAGGATTTCCCTTATGGTAGCCAGTTTCAGGCTCACATCATCGCTGTTGATTGCCGCCTCGGCATGCCGGAACACCCGGTCACCAACACCTTTGCCGACATAGAATATATGCCGGTCCCTCGGGTCTACAAGCGCATAAACATAATATCTGAGAGCCTCTCTGACACTCTGTTTGAATGATCTGCCCATTTAATCAGCTATTATTATAGTTGTTTCGATTATTTCCCATAAGTAGATGTTGAAAATTAGTTTATATCAAAATTTTTGCGTATCTTTGTGTGAA
>USKE01000103.1 GCA_900555165.1 uncultured Porphyromonadaceae bacterium
CCCCCGCCGATGCCATAGTGCGCCTGGCGGCGCTGGGGATTGTGGATTTCATTTACCGGGGAGGCCGCTTTGTGGTGGGACGCGAGCCCGCCGACGGGGCCTGATGACCGTGGCTTTGTGATAAATCGGCCACCTCCGGCCTGTGCGGCTCACTATTTCTGAGTATTGTAAGGGTGATGCGAAGTACATAACTTTGCACCTTAAATCAGAAAAGAGCAATATTGAAATGATCAGGAGGACACTTTCTCTGATCGCCGCCGTGTTGATGGCGGCGGTCTCTGCAAGCGCGCTTGCCGCCGTGTCAGACGCGAATATCGGCGGCCATGTGATAGATGCCGACAACGGAGAGCACATACCCGGATGCCTGGTGAAGATCTCAGGCACGAATCTGGCCACGATGACCGACGGCTCGGGGCATTATGTGTTCCGCGACCTCACGCCGGGCACGTATACCCTTGAGGTGTCGATGCTCGGATACCGCACCGAAAGCAATAAGACTGCCGTTGAGGCCCAACAGACCGTGGAGCTGAATTTCGAGATCGCCCCCGACGCCTTCATGCTCGACCAGGTGGTGGTCACGTCGTCAAAGACCGAGACACGCCGCCGCGAGAGTCCGTCGCTGGTCAACGTGCTGTCGGGTAAGACCTTCCTCGATGTAGGTGCATGCTCGCTGGCCGACGGCCTTGACTTTCAGCCCGGCGTGCGCGTCGAGAACGACTGCCAGAACTGCGGTTTCACGCAAGTGAGGATAAACGGTCTTGACGGCCACTACTCGCAGATACTGATGAACTCGCGCCCGGTGTTCTCGGCGCTGACAGGTGTCTACGGCCTTGAGCAGATTCCCGCCAACATGATAGAGCGCGTGGAGGTGATGCGCGGCGGCGGTTCGGCGCTGTTCGGCTCATCGGCCGTGGGGGGCACCATAAACATCATCACCAAAGACCCCATGACCAATTCGGCACAGCTGTCGCACCAGCTCACGTCGATAGGTCCGTCTGGCACGCTCGACAACAACACCACCCTCAATGCCTCGGTGGTGACCGACAACAACAAGGCCGGCATGTTCATCTATGGCCAGACACGTACGCGTGACGGATATGACCACAACGGCGACGGTTTCACCGAGGTGGCCGAGCTGAAGACGCAGACAATAGGCGCCCGCACGTTCCTCAGAACCTCAGGAAATACCAAGCTCACGCTCGAATATCACAACACGCACGAGTACCGCCGCGGGGGCGACAACCTCGACAATCCGCCACACACGGCAATGATAGCCGAGCAGACCGACCACAATATCCATGCCGGCGAGGCGACCTTCGACCTCTGGTTCCGCGACCGCCGCGACCATCTGTCGGTATTCGCCGCCACACAGGCCACAAAGCGCCAGAGCTACTATGGTTCTGACATGGATCCCGATGCTTACGGCCGTACATCTGACCTGGTGGTGACCGCCGGATCGCAGTGGACGCACCCGATGAACCGGTTCCTGTTCATGCCGGCCGAGCTTGTGGCCGGTGTGGAATACTCATACAACCGCCTGCATGACGTCACCGTGGGGTATGACCACGATATTCTTCAGAACGTGAATATATACAGCGCCTATCTGCAGAACGAGTGGAAGAACCGGCAGTGGGGTTTCCTGGTGGGAGCGCGTGTCGACAAACACTCGATGATCCACAATGCCATAGTGTCGCCGCGTGTCAACGTGCGTTACAATCCGAGCGAGAATTTCAATTTCCGCGCGTCGTACTCGACCGGTTTCCGTTCGCCGCAGGCCTACGACGAGGATTTCCATGTGGCCATTGTCGGCGGCGAGCGCGTGGTCACCGTGCTGGCTCCGGGGCTGAAACAGGAGAGTTCGCAGAGCGTGAGCCTGTCGGCCGACATGTACCACCGTATCGGCAACGTGCAGACCAACCTGCTTGTCGAGGGGTTCTTCACAGACCTGCGCGATGTGTTCGCCTTGCGTCAGCTCGACGGTCTCGACGCCAACGGAAACGCCGTGCTTGAGCGCTACAACGGGTCGGGTGCCCGTGTGATGGGCCTCAACATCGAGGCCAAGGCGTTCTTTTCAAGCCGTATTGACGTGCAGGGTGGTGTGACCTTGCAGCGCAGCCGTTATAATGAACCCGAGCAGTGGAGCGACAATCCGGATGTTCCCGCCGAGAAACGTATGTTCCGCACCCCCGATGTCTACGGCTATTTCACCGCCAACTGGAATGTCACCCGCTCGCTGAAAGCCACGCTCACCGGCACCGGCACCGGGCCGATGCTGGTGCAGCATCTCGAAGGGTCGGGTACCGATGTGGATCTGGCCGTGCGCACGCAGTCATTCTTCGACGCATCGCTGAAACTGACCTACTGTTTCCGCGTATTCAACCGCGTTGACCTTGACCTCTCGGCCGGCGTGAGCAACATATTCAACTCTTACCAGAATGATTTTGACAGCGGTGCGCGCCGCGACTCGGGCTATATCTATGGCCCCGCGCTGCCCCGCTGTGTGAGCGTGGGCGTGTCGCTGTCACTGTGACCACCCATTACTCCCATAATTCCCATTACTCCCATAACTCCCAGGCCTGATGCTATGGGAATTATGGGAGTAATGGGAATTATGGGAGTTATGGGAAAGGTTTATGGGTTGGTGGCTTGGGTGGGCTTTTCCGTGGTGGGGAGCATGGCGGCGGCATCGGCCAGCGAGGGGGTGATGATTACCACCTCGCCGGGGTAGACATCGGGTTTCAGGCGCTCGATGTCGGTGTTCTTGAGGCGCACGCACCCTTCGGTGTCGCGTGTGCCAATCGATTCGGGCTTGTGGGTGCCGTGAATGCCTATGCCTTTGTGGCCGGGGGTGGCCAGGCGGATGAACCAGGGGCCGTAGGCGCCGGCGATTTTCCCGTTGCCGTCGCCGAAATCATGTTCCCAGCCCGAGGCATCCTCGATTGACTCCACACAGAACACCCCTTCGGGGGTGCGCATGTCGCCGCGTTCACTCTTGTTGCCGGGGGCTTTCCCCACGGCTATGCCGTATTCGTGCCGCAGGGTGCCGTCGTAGCCGAAGACGCGCAGTTTCATATCTTCTTTAGAGATGACTATGACCGCGGCCCGTTCTACCTTGGCCAGTGTGTGGGTGTAGTTTCGGTGCACCAGATAGAGTGCCACGTATGGAGCCAGTACGGCCAGCAGGGTCACAATGATGACGATGGCCTTGAGGCGTGTGTCGGTGCCCTGCGGGCGCGGGGGCTGCGGCGGTGTAAAGGGTATTTCCTGAGGGTTGCCGGTCATTTTCAGTCGGTGAAATACATGATCAGTCGATTATAGTCGTAGGGGTCACGCGCCACCCCTGCTATGTATCGGCCTGTGGCGGGGCCGTCCTGCAACAGGTGAGGCGTTTCGTCAGCATCGAAATAGAAATAGACATAGTGCCGGGCACCGGTCTCGGGATTGGTGAGCACAGCGGCAAAGTCTGTGAATTTCGACCCGGAGTTGTGCATCCGCGGGTATGCGACTTCAGCCGGCTTGCGTGACGGGTCGTTGACCTCGAGTACCCAGTGGTTCGAGCTGTCGGGAAGAGGCAGCGATTCTGCGCCCGGCACCGACCGGTCAATGTTTCCCACAAGGTTGTTGGCCTTGTAGAAGTTCAGTAGGGCGCGTTTGCATTTCGAGGTGTTCACGGCCATGCGGGCGTTGTTGTCGGCGTAGATGCTGTTGAGCAGGAGCATATCCTCGCGGTCGATGAGATACTGTGAGGCCACATACCCCTCGATTGGTTCGGCACCCGGCGCTGTCGGTTTGTATTTGGCGTGTGCCCACTGGCCGTCATTCTCATAGATGATGAGTTCGGCCGAGTAGGGGATTGAACCGACGCGGTTATACTCTACGCCCGACATGCGCGTGTTGCGCATAACGATGTCGGTGATGGCGTAGGCGCGGGGTGCCTCGCGGTCGCGCTGTTCGGGCAGGTACACGTTTTCGTAATAGTACCAGCCCCCTATTCCTCCGAAGATCACGAGTACCACTATGCTTATTACCAGCACGGCAATCCATGATTTCTTTTTAGGAGCCTGTGCCGGATAAGGCTGAGCGGGCCCATAGTTCTGCTGTGGCATGCCGTAGGGCATCTGTGCCTGAGGGTTATAAGGGGGCGGGGGATAACCGGGCTGGCCCGGAACGCTCTGTGTCGGTTCGGGTTGCTGTGGTTGCCACTGTGGCTGTACGTTGTCGGGGGTAGCCGCCTCGGGTGTTGGGGTGTCGTCGGCAGGGTTGTTGCCCTGGTTGTCGTTGACAGGATTGTTGTTGCCGGAGGTGTCTTGCTGAGTCTCAGGCCGGTCTACGGGTGTACCGCAGAAGATACAGAAATTAAGACCCTGGGGTATTTCCTGTCCGCATTGGCTGCAATTCATGGTAGTGTGTCGATTGGTTACGGTTTGAAATATGGAGAATGGAAAGTGTGTTGAAAAGAAGAGGGCGGAGGGGGGCCGCAGTGTATGCGGCCTGTCCCTCCGCCCGGTTATGCAGTAGGTTCAGGCCGGCTTAGATGCGCGACTTGATGGCTGCAGTCTCGGCCTCGTAGCCCGGTTTCTCGAGCAGGGCGAACATGTTGCGCTTGTAGGCCTCTACGCCCGGTTGGTTGAACGGGTTTACACCGAGAAGATAGCCCGAGATGCCGCAGGCTTTCTCGAAGAAGTAGATGAGCTCGCCCAGGTACTGCTCCTTGAGGGCGGGGATGGTGACGCGGATCACGGGTACGCCGCCGTCGACGTGGGCGATGCGGGTGCCGAGTTCGGCCATCTTGTTTACCTCGTCGACACGCTTGCCGGCCAGGTAGTTGAGGCCGTCGAGGTTGGCGTCGTCAGAGGGGATGACGGTCTTGTGCTCTACATTCTCTACAGAGAGCACGGTCTCGAAGATGGTGCGCTCGCCTTCCTGGATCCACTGGCCCATCGAGTGCAGGTCGGTCGAGAAATCGACGGCGGCGGGGAAGATACCCTTGCCGTCCTTGCCCTCAGACTCGCCGTAGAGTTGTTTCCACCATTCGCCGAAGAAGTGGAGTTTCGGGCTGTAGTTTACCAGAATCTCGATTTTCTTGCCGGCGCGGTACAGGGCGTTGCGGGTTGTGGCGTAGACGAACGAGGCGTTTGTCTCGTCAGAGGGTGCCTCGGTGGCTTTCTCCATCAGGCGTGCGCCCTCCACGAGAGCGCGGATGTCGAATCCGGCCACGGCGATGGGGAGCAGACCGACGGGGGTCAGCACCGAGAAACGGCCGCCCACGTTGTCGGGGATGATGAATGTCTTGTAGCCCTCTTCGGTGGCGAGCTGGCGCAGCGCGCCTTTCTTCTCGTCGGTGATGGCCACGATACGTTTTGCGGCCTCGGCTTTGCCGACCTGTTTCTCAAGCTGTTCCTTGAGCAGACGGAAGGCGATGGCGGGTTCGGTGGTGGTGCCCGACTTCGAGATTACGATGATGCCGAATTTTTTGTCGGCCAGGAAGTCCTGAAGTTCGTTGAGGTAGTCTTCGCCGATGTTCTGGCCGGCGAAGATGACGCGGCTGCGACGGCTGTCGCCGGCAGCGCGGAGCTGGCTGAACGAGTCGCCGAGAGCCTCGATTACGGCTTTGGCGCCCAAGTAGCTGCCGCCGATGCCGACGGCAACGATATAGTCGCAGTTTTCGTTGAGAGATTTCGCGGTGGCCTCGATATCGGCCAGGTGTGCGTCGGTGATTTCCGAGGGGAGTTTCACCCAGCCAAGGAAGTCGGCGCCGAGGCCCGAGCCGTCATAGAGCTTTTTGAGACCGTCGGCGGCATCGTGGTTGAGTGACTGAATCTGCTCGGCGGTAACGGTGCCGAGCACGTGCTTTACATCAACTGAAATTGTTGCCATGTTGTAGGAAAAGTATGTAGATAGTTGTTTGTCCTCTGATAATAGGCGCACGTTACAGTAGGCCTTGATTATAATAACATGCAAATTTACTGATTTCCCTGCTCATTGTCAAAAATTTTTGCCTGACCCGCGGCAGGGCGCCTGGAATGTATCCTGCGGCAACAGGCTACGGCTGTGTGCCCGGGGGTACAGCCGTTGTATTGGCGGGGGATTTGCGTGGGTCGGCGATATTCGTTAACTTTGGCATGACAAGACAGAATCTCGAAGATGACAGCCAGCGATATACCCCCACAGCGTTTCAGGCAGCTTTTTGCCGGGAAAACACATGTCTACAACACTGTAGAGTTTACCGAGCTTAATCGTGAAAAGGCCGAGGGGGTATCGTATCTTGTCTTTGAAGACACAAAAGTCCGAGGCGGTCTGATTCTGGGGCGTCGCGGCAACCTGTTCTGCTCACCATTTTCGTCGCCGTACGGGGGGCTTGTGACGGTGCGGAGTCAGGGTATGGGTGCTATTGAGCGGATGTGGCGTCTGGCCGTGGAGCATGCCGCCGCAAACGGGTGTGGCCTGAGAGTGACTTTACCCCCCGTGTTCATGGACAGCGACCTTTCGGCGAAGTCAGTCAACGTGCTTACGCGTCTCGGAGGCGTGCCGACCGTGGAGGTAAACCATCATTTCGACCTCACGGTTCCCGACATTCACGCGGCTTTTGATGTGAAGACACGCAACCAGCTGCATCAGGCACAGAAACTTCCGTATATGTTCGGGGAACTTGCGCCTGAGCCTGATAATATAGCCCGCGTTTATGACGTGATTGTGCGCAATCACACGTCACGCGGCTACCCGGTGAACATGACTTTTGACGATGTGACAGCCACGGCGCCGGTGGTCGGCGCGCGGTTCTTCATCCTCACCCTCGAGGGGGTGGATGTAGCCGCGGCGCAGGTGCACAACCCGGCTCCGGGAGTGGCGCAGGTGATATACTGGGGGGATGTGCCGGGCCACTCGTCGAGCCGCCCGATGAATATGCTGGCCTACAGGCTGTTCGAGCTGTATAAGAACGAAAACTACCGAATCATGGATATCGGTATATCCACTGTGGATGGCGTGCCGAATTACGGCTTGTGCGATTTCAAGGAGGGGCTGGGGTGCCGTCCGACGGCGAAGTTCACTTTTTTGTTCCCGTGTGAATCGCGCAGACCCCGAAAGTGAGGGGGATTATGCGTGGTGTGTCAAAGCCGCTGTCGGCCATCAGTTCAAGCATCCGGGACGCGGCAGGCATCGCGGCGATTGATTCTGGCAGATATGTATATGCCCGCGGGTCAGAGGATACGAGGCGCCCGACGGCGGGAATGATGTGGCTGGTATAGAATTTATAGAACGGTCTTACTAACGGCGACTCGGGCACAGCCAGTTCTACCACGCACAGCTGGCCCCCGGGGCGCAGCACGCGTGCCATCTCGGCGTATCCGCGTTTCAGATTCTCGAAATTGCGGACACCGAACGCCACCGTCACGGCATCGAACGTGTTGTCGGGGTAGGGGAGGTGCAGGCAGTCGCCTTTGGCGAACGAGATGCGGTCGGCGAGCCCTGCTTTTTCCACTTTTTTGCGCCCGATTTCCATCATGCCGTCAGAGAGGTCCACACCGTCAACCCGGCATCCGTCGATTTTGCGGGCCAGCGCTATGGCGAAGTCGCCGGTGCCGGTGGCCACGTCAAGTATGCGCCGCGGTCGGGAGGCGGCTGTGAGGCGCACCGCCTTGCGGCGCCACAGCCGGTCGATGCCGAACGTCATGAGCCGGTTCATGGTGTCGTATGCCGGCGCTATGGAGTCAAACATAGCCTCGACCTGGCCGGTTTTGGCCAGGTCTGAGGCGTATGGCTTGACTTTTTCTGCCTTTATTTCCAAGGGGGAATAATGGGAGTAATGGGAGTTATGGGGATAATGGGAGGGATGGGAATCAGCTGTTGGCCAGGAAATCGAGTATGTTGGTCTCGATGCGGCGGGTGAG
>USKE01000104.1 GCA_900555165.1 uncultured Porphyromonadaceae bacterium
CCCGCCATTATGTTTCTTAACCGGTTGCCGATCATGACATGAATCATTACAGCACCGAGTCCTCGTAATCTATCTCGGCCTTGACCATCAGGGGCACGTCGGCGGTATCTACGGTAGCACCGCTGTCTTTGCGTAGCATGCGGGTCACATAGTCGATGAGATCGGGTTCGATATCTTCATCGGGCTCGTCGGCATCGGCGTCGATGTCGAGCAGTCCGTTTTCCTCATAAAAGTCCCATATCATGTCGACCACATTCAGCACCTGGTCTTCGTCGTAGGCTTTCCGTCCGGCCTCGACCAGCGCCTTGTTGATCCATTCAACGGCTTTGTTCTCATCAAATTCCATATATGTATTGATTTTTGAGGTATTTACTATATAATGTCAGTCCACGAGTCCCGGGGGCAGGTCAAGAGTCAGGCGCCGGGCCTCGGGGTCGATGGCAGCTATGAACTCGTCGACAGCCGGAACCAGCACCTGCCGGTCGCCGGTGTCGATGCTCAGCAGCACATTCTCGGTCGAGTCGTCAAAACCGTCCACGCGACCCGAAATGGAGCCGTCGGTCGAATCCACCTCGTAACCCACCAGGTCGTCGATATAGAATCCGTCGGCATCATCATCGCCGGCGGTCTCGAGATCCTCCTTCAAGGCATGGATGGTATGGCCGCAGAGGGCAGCCGCCTCGGCCTCGGTGTCGATGTCGGCCAGTTTCAGCAGATCTGTCGCGGCACCCTTGGGGCGGTCGTTCTCAATGAAGAACGGCACGGGTATGCCGTCGATCTCCACGACCAGACAGCGCATGTGCTCCCACGGCGGAGCCGCGGTGGTATATGCCGCCACCAGTTCCCCGCCCACCCCGTGGGTCTTGAGGAACCGGCCTACCGGACGTATGTCAGACTGTCTGATCATTTCTTCTTTTTCTTTTTGCTTTTCGCAGGCTGGGGCGCGGCCTTGTACTGGCGCAGGCGCACATGCTGCGGGTCAAGCCTTATCTCGCCACGGGTCATGTCGGCCAGGTCGCGGAATATGCGCCCGTCGTCCACCCCGTCGGGATTCACCGCCAGCATCTGCTTTTTCATCTGGTTGGCGAGCATCAGCACCAGCTCGTCACGCGCCTGCCCCGGCTCCATCTCCACAGCCTTGCCGATCATGGCCTGGGTGAGGCGTCCGTAGTGGCGGTAACGCATGGGGCGCTGGGTATAGGCTACAGTCTCCGGCTGGGTCTGCAGCTCCTCGCGGCTGATGACCGCACAGGGGCAGTCCACATCAAGCCCGAACCCCGACATTATCATCAGGTGGTCCCAGAGCTTGTGCACATTTTCGGGCTGGCGCAACTCGGGGAAGAGGTTGCCCATGGCCTGGACTATGGTGTGGGCACAGCGTGTGCGCTCGTCACGGTCGGCGATGGTGAGACAGTAGTCTACCATTTTCTGTATGTTGCGCCCATACTCGGGGAGGACAAGCTGTTTTTGCCTTGTGTTGTATGTCAGCATAAATTGTAAACGTCTTATTAACCCACAAAGTTAACAATAATAAATCTAAGCGCCAAAACTGCATGCAGCCTCTATTGTTGCCGAAATGAAAAACAGGCGCACTCAGGCTGTAACGCAGGGGCATATTTCCTAAGCGGTCATTGCATCACGTGGGATAAAATGTGTTAAAAACCGATAACGGTGCCCCTTGACTGTGAAATAATTATAAGCCGTGTGACGAAAAGCGCAGACATCATGCAACGTTTCTTACCTTTGCGGCGTCTAAGTAATGTCCCGGCCAAAGAGGCCGGAGCGCCGTTTCTGCCGGCGTTACAATCATCACACATCTCATGCCTCGGCATACTTCCTGATTATGATAGATCTCACTGATATAAACAAGACTTACCCCGGCGCCGTGCCGGTGCATGTGCTCAAAGGGGTGAATCTGCACATCGACAAAGGGGAACTGGTTTCCATCATGGGCGCCTCGGGCTCGGGAAAATCGACCCTGCTCAACATACTCGGCATCCTCGACAACTACGACACCGGGAGTTACGTTCTCGACGGCAAACTCATAAAGAATCTTTCAGAGAACCAGGCCGCCGACTACCGCAACCGCATGATCGGATTCGTGTTCCAGTCGTTCAACCTCATCAATTACAAGACCGCGCTCGAGAACGTGGCTCTGCCGCTGTTTTACCAGGGTGTGCCGCGTCGCAAACGCAACATGCTTGCCATGGCCGAACTCGAGAAGATGGGACTGGCCGACCGTGCCAAGCATCTCCCCGGCGAGATGTCGGGCGGTCAGAAACAGCGTGTGGCCATTGCCCGCGCCATGATAACCAACCCGTCGATAATCCTGGCCGACGAGCCCACCGGCGCGCTCGACTCACAGACCTCGAAAGATGTGATGCAGGTATTCCACGACCTCAACCGCAACGAGGGGAAAACCATAATCATCGTGACTCACGACCCCGGCGTAGGTGCCCAGGCCGACCGCCTGATACGCATTTCAGACGGCGTAATTGTCTGACCCCGGAACCCCATTTCTCACCGGCGCCCCTCCCTAAAGACCCTAAGAGCCCTAAAGACCCTAAAAACCCTAAAGACTCTAAAGACCCTTGCGGTTAACCCGGGCGCCAAACCATTCACCACAGTGTTTGACCTGTTTAACGAAATATTACAGACCCTCAGCCACAACAAGTTGCGCACGGCACTGACCGGCCTGGCGGTGGCATGGGGCATCTTCATGCTCATCGTGCTGCTGGGCGTGGCCCGAGGAGTCACGAACTCATTCGAGAGCAACATGATGGGTCCCGGTTCGAAATCCATTCAGATCTGGGGCGGCAACACCTCGAAACCCTATGGCGGTTATCGCGAGGGGCGCCGCATCCGCATGTCTGACGGCGACCCTGAGGATATCGCCCGGTCCAACACCCGGCGCATCAGCGACGTGTCGTCGGTCATCTACGGCGAGGCACAACTGACGCGGTCGCCGAAAGCCTCGATGACCATCGAATATACGGGTATGTACCCCTCGTCGTTCGCGCAAGAGCGCTACTCGATGGTCAGCGGCCGCTATATCAACGACAAGGACATGGCCGACCAGGCACATGTGATAGTGCTTGCCGAAGACAACGTGCCGGTGCTTTTCCCCGACGGCGACGACCCTCTCGGCCAGTACGTATCCGTAAAAGGAATCTCGTTCAAGGTGGTAGGCGTTTACCACGCCAACTGGGGACGCGACAACATAATCCCCTACACCACTGCCCGCACAATGGCGGCGTCTAAAGACGAGGTCGGCTCCATAAAGGTATCGCTCGGCAATGTCACCACCGAGGCCGACGGCGAGGAGGCCGAGCAGAGCGTGCGCCGCACATTGGCGCGCAACCACACTTTCGACCCTGACGACACGGGCGCCCTCTGGGTAAACAACCGTTTCACCCAAGGGCTACAGGCTCAGAGCGGCATGAATATCCTCAACATGTCGGTATGGGTGCTTGGCCTGCTGACCCTGCTCAGCGGCATTGTCGGCATCAGCAACATCATGTTCGTGTCGGTGCGCGAACGCGCCCATGAAATCGGCGTGCGCCGCGCCATCGGTGCACGTCCAGGCTCGATACTCGTGCAGGTAATCACCGAATCGGTGGCCATCACCACCCTGTTCGGATACATCGGCATAGTCATGGGCACGGCGCTCACACAGGTAATCGGCATGGCCACCGCCGAGTCGGGCGTGCTTGAGAACCCCACCGTGAACCTGTCGCTGGCATTCGAGGTGACAATGGTGCTGATTGTGGCCGGAGCGCTGGCCGGACTCTTCCCGGCCCTGAAGGCCATCAAAGTAAAACCTGTAGAAGCTTTGCGCGATGAGTAAGATAAACATACCGATATTTGATCTCGAGAACTGGAAGGAGATCGGCGCCACGCTGTCGCGCAACAAGACGCGCACCTTCCTTACCGGTTTCGGCATCTTCTGGGGCGTGGCGATGCTGGCCCTGCTGCTGGGTGGAGCCCGCGGCGGCAAAGACCTGCTGATGCGCAACTTCGAGGGGTTCGCCACCAACTGCGCGTTCGGATTCTCGGGGCGTACCTCAATGCCCTATAAAGGCTACGCCAAAGGGCGTGCCTGGGAAATCGAGCTGAAAGACCTTGAGGCGATAAAGCAGTCTTTTCCCGAACTGAAGGCCGTCACCGGCAACCAGTGGTCGGGCGGTAGTTTCCGTCACGACAAATATGTCACGACCGGACAGACTATGGGCGCTTTCCCCGAACTGCTTGACGTGATGCTCCCCAAGATTTATGGCGGAAGGTGGATTAACGCCACCGACATCGCCACCGAACGCAAGGTGGCATGCGTGGGCAAACGCGTGGCCGAACAGCTTTACCCCGACGACCCGCTGCCGCTTGGTAAAGACATATTGGTAAATAACATCACTTACCGCATCGTTGGCATAATCGGACAGGAGAACAACCTGCAGATCGGAGGCCGTTTCGATGAGATGGTGATCATGCCCTACACCACTTTCTGCAAGGCTTACGGTTATGACCAGTCGGTCGACGCCATCTTCATGGTGGCCCGCGAGGGACAGAAGATGGGCGACGTGCTGCCGCGCGTGCGCCGGTTCATCTACAACCGTCATTTCATCCACCCCAACGATACCGACGCCATGTGGCTGAAAGACATATCAGAGGAGTTCGGCAAGCTCGACATGCTCTTCATGGGTCTGTCACTGCTGGCCGGTTTCATAGGATTCTCCACACTGATAGCCGGCGTAATCGGCATCGGCAACATAATGTGGATCATAGTCAAGGAACGCACACAGGAAATCGGCGTACGCCGCGCCCTCGGGGCGAAACCGCGCGACATTATCGTGCAGATCCTTTCGGAGGGGATGGCGCTCACCGCCGTGGCCGGAACCGCAGGCATCTCGCTGGCGGTAATCATCCTGGCTGTGCTGCAGCATGCCACAGCCAGTGACACCTCGGTGGCCGGTTTCCAGATGGCCCCCGGGCAGGCGGTGTGGATCATGGCCGTGTTCCTTGTTCTCGGCAGCTGTGCGGGGCTCATCCCGGCCATAAAGGCTATGCGCATAAAGCCGATTGAGGCGCTGAACGACAAGTGACATATCCGTCACTGATTACAAAATATCATCACATTCAGAAACAAAACAAACAATATAAATGAAAAAGTTTTTCAAAATCGTGCTCTGGTGCATCGTGGCGTGCATGTTTGTCGGCACATTTGTATTCCTGTTTCTCAATTCGCGTCATCACGACACAACCTACGAACTGGTAACCCCCGAACGCGGCGACGTGGAGCGCACAAGCGTGCTCACCGGCAAAATCGAGCCGCGTGACGAAATCGAAATCAAGCCTCAGATCTCAGGCATCATCTCGGAGATTCTGGTCGAGGCAGGCGACCATGTGAACAACGGCGACATCATTGCCAAGATCAAGGTCATCCCCGAAGAAGCCCAGCTCTCGCAGGCCCTGAACCGCGTTGACGTAGCGAAAATCAGCCTCGAACAGGCCAAGGCCACCTACGAGCGCACCCGCATGCTTTACGAGAAGAAATATGAGAGCCGCGAGAAATTCGAGGCCGACAAGGCCGCCTACGACCAGGCACGTGCCGAACTCTCGCAGGCCCAGGACCAGCTCACCATCGTGCGCGACGGCGTATCGGCATCCAACGCCCAGGGGTCGAACACTCTGGTACGTTCCACCGTTACCGGCGTGGTTCTCGAAGTACCGGTGAAGGTAGGTTCGTCGGTAATCCAGTCGAACACGTTCAACGACGGCACCACAATCGCCAAAGTGGCCGACATGACCGACCTCATCTTCAAGGGGAAAGTTGACGAGACCGAAATCGACCTGCTTTCTGAAGGGCAGGCAGTCACCATCTCGGTCGGCGCCGTAGCCGGATCGAACTTCAAGGCTGTCATCGAGAAAATCGCCCCTATGGCCGTGGATGACAACGGCACCAACACCTTCGAGGTAAAGGCCGCCATCGACGCCGCCGACACCGGAAAACTGCGCGCCGGCTACTCGGCCAACGCTTCGGTTGTGCTGCAGCGTGCCGAGGGCGCCGTGGTAATCCCCGAAAGCGTGATTGAATATGAGGGAGACAGCGCCTTCGTCTATGTTCTCGAGGCCGAGAAACCGGCTCAGAAATTCCGCCGTCAGGCCGTGAAGACCGGCGTGAGCGACGGCCTGAAAGTTGCCCTCACCGACAGCGTGATCAACACCAAGACAAAACTCCGCGGCAATGAAAACAAGTAACAGAACAATATATGCGCTCGCAGGGGTCATAGTGGCCGCCTGTGCGGCCGTCGCCCCCGCCGGGGCGCACGCCGAGGCGTGGAGTCTCGACTCATGCATCACCTATGCAGTGGCGCACAACATCTCGGTGCGTCAGCAGGCTCTGCAAATCGATGACTCGGAGCTGACCGTGACCCAGGCCAAGGATGCTTTCCTGCCTACCCTCTCGGCAGATGCGTCGGAGAGTTTCAACTTCGGCCGCGGACTCACGGCCGACAATACCTACGCCGACCGCAACACCACCAACTTCCAGTGGGGCGTGTCGCTGAACCTCCCGCTGTTCCAGGGACTCGAGAATGTCAGGCGCCTCAAGTACGCCAAGTCGGCACTGCAGCAGACACTGCTCGAATACGAGGCCGCAAAAGATGACATAGAATTAAATGTAATCACCCAGTACCTGCAGGTGCTCTATGCACGCGAGGTGGTGAAATCGTCGCAGGCGCAGGTCGAACTGTCGGAATATCAGCTTGAACGCCAGCGCGCTCTGGCCGAGGCCGGCAAAGTGGCCGAGGCCGAGGTCTATGACCTTGAGGCACAATTGGCCCAGAACCGTCTTCAGCTTGTCTCGGCTCAGGGCGACGCCCGCACACAGCTGATCACACTGGCCAACCTGCTGCAACTGGGCGATTCCGAGGGATTCGACATACAGGGTCTTGACGGCGACGACGCTTACCTCCCCGCCGCGTCGCAGGTGCTCGAACAGGCACTTGCCACCAATAATTCCATCCTTGCCGCCCGCGCCGCCATCACGGCCGCCAAAGACAATGTGGCGGTGGGCAAGGCCGGGGGGAATTCCAAGCCGTCGTGGGCCAGGTCGACCGGCTCGCAGTATTATTCAGTGAGTGGATTCGACAACGAGTCGTTCGGCAACCAGATGCGCCACAACTACTCTACCTACTTCGGTTTCCGGTTGTCGATACCCATTTTCGACGCCTTCTCGACCCGCAACTCAGTGCGCCGCGCACGTCTGCAACAGATTCAGGCCACTCTCGAGGCCGAGCGCCGCGAAACCGAAATCGACAAGACCATACGCCTGGCCCACACCCAGGCCGTGGCCTCGCGCGACCAGTACAAAGCCTCGCAGGAGAGTCTTGAGGCCAACGGCAAGGCATTCGAGGCCGTGCGCGAGAAATTCGATCTTGGGCGTGCCACTTCCTACGAACTTCAGCAGGCCAGCAACAACCTGTTCCGCACCGAGATTTCGGCCATCCAGGCCCGCTATGACTACTTGCTGCGCTGCCGCATACTGCAGTTTTACCAGACAGGAGGCATAAGCTGACACCCCACGGGTTTCCAGAACGCCAACATATAAAGTATGTGACGTATGTAACGTATGTGACGTATGTGATGTATGTGACGGGACTGCCGCCGACTGGTGCCAATGCCCAGCTGAAACACGGCTCTTTCATTTAAGATAAAATAAAGCGTATATTTCCCCTTACCCGGTTCAAGTCGAGCCGGGTGATTTTTCAATGTTGAATGTCAGTATTTTATCTTTTAGTCAAAATCTAATTTTTTT
>USKE01000105.1 GCA_900555165.1 uncultured Porphyromonadaceae bacterium
CGGCGCGCAGGCCCAGGATCTCAGCAAGGAGATTACAGCCGACCGCGAGATCGTGCCCGAGCTGGCACCTGCCTCGCGCCTCAATGTGTTCCCCAAAGCGCTGAAACCCGATTTCAAGCCCGTAGAGCTTGCCCCCGCCACAATGGCCACAATGGCCAGGTATAACCCCGTCACGGCACGTTTCGAGCCGGTATGGTCGGGCCGTGCCGCCACTCTCACGCCTTACCGCGGATATGTCGATGTGGGCTATTTCCCAAAAGCCGATTTCGGCGTGTCCGCCGGATATGCCCCCGTGTCGCGCGACAATATGGAACTCGACATCTGGCTCAACGCCCGCAACAGTCAGTACAAGGCTGGTCATCCCGCCACATGGCTTATGCCGCAGAGCGAGCTTGAGGGTGACTTCAAGATGTTTGACATCGCCGGGGGCGTCAACTTTATGAACCGTTTTGACGCCGGCACGCTGTCGGTGTCGACCGACATAGACTACTCGCGTTACAACCGCGCGCTCACCCTGAAAGACCAGTCGACACTCGGCTGGAACCTCGGTGCCGGATGGCACGGTCACGCCGCCAACGGTCTCGATTACAGCGGTGCGGCCCGTTTCGACCTCTTCCGTTTCGGGCAGCCGTCGCGGTTCGCGCTCATGCCGCCGGCAACACCCGACGGTGTTCCGGAATTCGAGATACTTCAGACCGGCGAGAGCGGCATGCGCCAGACCACCGTGGGGCTTGATTTCGCCGCATCGCTCCCTGCCGGGGCGAACGGCCGTTTCGGCCTTGACCTTTCGGGCGACATCGTCGGTTACAACCACGGCACAAACTACTCGGTGGTGTCTTTCACGCCGCATTACCGCCTGAACACGGGTGATTTCACCGCCCGCGCAGGCGCCCGGTTCGACATAAACATCAACAGCAGCAAGACCTTCCATGTGGCGCCCGACGTCATGCTGGCCTACGAGCCGGTGTCGCAGTTCGGCGCGCGCCTCACCTTCGGGGGCGGCGAGCAAGTGAACACCCTGCGCGAGCTGTGGCAGCTGAGCCGGTTCGTGTCGCCGATGTATTCGCCCGGCCCCTCGAATATTCCACTCACCGCTGAGCTGGCACTGCGCGTGACTCCGGTGGGTGGCGTCTCGCTTGAGGTCGGCGGCGCCTACGCCAACGCGCACGACTGGCTCATCCCGCTGTGGATGCCGCGCGGCCTTGATGCCTACGGCACTTTCGCCGGATGCAACGTGCATTCTTTCAAGGCGTTCGCACGCCTTACCGCCGCCTGGCGCGACTATGTGGATTTCACCGCCGAAGTCGGCTGCCGTTTCGGCGACAAAGACCGCACCGACTCGTTCTGGTATGAGTGGCGCGACGGTGCCCGCACTGTCGTCGGCGCCTCGGTGGCTATTCATCCGGTCCGCAACCTCGACATCACCATCGGCTACGAGGGGCGCCTCGACCGCCGTCTGATGGCCATGCAGGAGGGCATCGGTCTCGACTGGCACAACCTCTCGGCCGGCGCGGGCTACCGCATCACCCCGGCGCTTAGCGTGTTCGCGCGTTTCAGCAATCTCCTCGACCGCCGTCAGCAGGAATTCTTCCTCTATTCCGGCCCCCGGTTCAACGGACTTTTCGGCGTAGGCTATAAATTCTGACCCCGACAGGCATACACATGAGTATCTGACATGGAACAGATCCCTAAATTCTCACCCACGCTGTTGCGCGAGACCGCCGAGATTGCGCTGACCGAAATCAAGCGGTTCATAGAACCGCGCCTCGCCGCCGACCTTTCGTTGCGTCGTGTCTCGGCGCCGGTATATCTGCCCGTTTCATCGGGTCTCAACGGCCCGGGGCCGGCGGTGGCGTTTGACCTTGCCGGCTCTCATGACCGGATGGAGATTGTCACCGGCCTTGACCGGTGGCTACGGCGCCAGCTTGAGCGCTATGACATAGCGCCCGGGTTCGGGGTGTTCACGGTGATGAACGCCCTCAGGCCCGGAATAGCCGAGACCGCCACCACATCGCCGCATGTGGCGGCCTGGGCCTGGCAGCAGGTGCGCGATTTCGATGCCGAGACTCCGGTGCTGAAGGAACTGAAAGGAGCCGCCGGCGCCGTCTACGAGATCATGCGCGATGCCGAGAAGATGCTGTGCGAGAAGTTTCCGCACATGACGCACACCTTGCCCGAGACGCTCGTCACCATCGGCGAGAGCGAGATTACGGCCGGTCAGCCGTCAGGCGAACTCGCCCGCTCGGAGTATGAGTATGTGAAGAAACATCAGCGCGCGGCATATTTCGTGGTCAATGACTCGGCAATTGACGGCGAGACACCCTCGGGGCGCATCATCGTGTGGAACGAGGTGGCCCGCTGTCAGCTTGAGCTTGCCGAGATTCTGCTCTACGAGCCGGGTCCAGACGCCCCGGTGGCCTCGGTAGGCGGCAGCATCTGGCGCGACCGCCTGGCAATGCAGCTCTTCCACCGCGACAGCATCCTCAAGTAATCCCCACATACGTTACATACGTCACATCCGTCACATAAGTTACATACGTCACATCCCCACACCCCCTCACCACCCTGATATGCGAATCGATATCCTCACCGTCCTCCCCGAGATGTTTGAGTCTCCGCTGGGATGCTCAATACTGAAACGCGCCCAGAACAAGGGGCTTGCCGAGTTCCATATCCATAACCTGCGCGACTACACCACCAACAAGCACCGCAAGGTGGACGATTATCCGTTCGGCGGCGAGGCCGGCATGGTAATGCAGGTCGAGCCTATCGACCGTTGTATATCGGCGCTCAAGGCAGAACGCGACTATGACGAGGTGATATTCACATCGCCCGACGGAGAGGTGTTTGACCAGCCCATGGCAAACTCCATGTCGCTGCTCAACAATATCATAATCCTCTGCGGGCATTACAAGGGGGTCGACTACCGCGTGCGCGAGCACCTTATAACAAAAGAGATTTCGGTGGGCGACTATGTGCTTACCGGCGGAGCTCCCCGCCATCATCATATCCGATGCTCTGGTGCGCTTGATCCCCGGGGTACTCGGCGACGAGCAGAGCGCGCTTTCCGATTCGTTCCAGGATCATCTGCTGTCGGCGCCCGACTATACCCGTCCTGCCGACTACAAGGGGTGGCGTGTGCCCGACATACTTCTCTCGGGCCATGAGGCCAAAATCGCCGCCTGGCGCCACGAACAGGCCCTGGAGCGCACCCGCCGCCTCCGCCCCGATCTGCTTGACGACTGACTGGCCGTGCCCCGAAGACGCAATCCTCAAAACAGGTCTGAATGAGAGCCTGTGCGAATAAGAGTTATGATTTTCAGTACATCGGCGACAGAATATACGAGCAACCAGTCAGGAGTGATATGGCACTCCCGACATCCTTTGTAATCTCCGACTAATACATGATCGTGATATTTAGCCGGCAATTCTTCTCCATTGGCCAGTAGTTTGACAACCGTGTTTAACTTATTCTCATCAAGGTTGCGTTTCCTTGCAAGCTTGAGGTCTTTCAGAAAACGGTTTGTGACTTCTATCTCATACATTTTCCACAAGTTTCAGATATCCGTTGAAATCACCGCATTTGATTGTCTTCCCATTTGCGGCATCTTCAATGGCCTTGATTGTGGTTTGATTCGGCCGTACCTCTTTCCTGCATACCTTTACGGATGAAACTCCACGCAACAGTTTGATGGCTTTCTTTATGTCGGCCAACACAGAGGCATCATCTATAGAAACTATCAATTGAGTCATAACCCTTTTTCATTTAATACAAAGCAAAGATATAAAAAGATTCTCATATCCGGAAATTAGTGTGATAGTGCGGTTTTCGGGAGTCACCGGAGGTTGCGGTGGAGCTGATCCAGGGGGCATCGGGTTATGGCCGAGGTGCCGAAGAGGGCGGCGTAGGTGTCGGGTGTGAGTGAGGCAAGGTCGGCGCGGGTGAGGGCGAGCATGGCGGGGGCCGGAGCGAATTCCGGCAGACCGGGTGCGGGTGCGGCGTTGTGGGGGCAGACGGTCTGACAGATATCACAGCCGTAAGGTGTTTTCAGCGCGGTGCCTTCGGGCAACGGTCCTCGATGCTCGATAGACAGGCAACTGTGGCAGCGGGCGGCCGACACACCGTGGCGGCTTAGCGCTTTCCCGGGACAGCGGCGCAGGCAGGCGTTGCATCCCCGGCACGACAGTGTGCAGGGCTCATCGGGCTCAAACACGGCCTCGGTGACGATTTCTGCCAGGAATACCCATGACCCGGCGCCGGGTACGATCAGGCACCGGTTCAGCCCCATGAAACCTATGCCGCCGCGCACGGCCCAGTAGCGTTCGAGTATCGGGGCGGTGTCAACACATACGCGTGCGCGAGCGCCGGTGGCCTCGGTTATAAGCCGGGCCACCGGTTTCAGTTTTTTGCGCAGTACGCGGTGATAGTCGGCTCCCTGGGCGTAGCGGGCGAAAAGCGGGTTGCGCCCGGGATGCCAGTAGGGGAACGCCATGCAGATTACGGAGCCTTCAGTGGCCTGAGGCTCGAACAGTCTGAGCGGATTGGCGCGTATTTCCCGGTAGTTGGCGAGGTAGGGCACCTCTGCGGCGCCCCCGTCGTCAAGGAAACGGGCGTAGGTTTCCATTGCCCCGTTGTCTACGGGGCCGGCCTCGGCAAACCCTACGGCCACGGCGCCGGTCTGCAGGGCCGCATCGCGAATCTGCTGTTTCAGCGTGGCATGAGTGGGCTCAATCTGTGTGCGCGGCGTCACCATGAGCCGCTGCCTCCTCCGCCACCGGTCATGCCTCCGCCGAACGAGCCGCCGGAGAATCCACCGCCTCCTCCGCCGAATCCGTGTCCGCCACCTCCGCCGATGATGATGGGGGGAGCCACCACCTTGGGTATCGTGTAGGGGATGGCGTGGGTCTTGTGGCAGTTGTGGCAGAGATAGCGGCGTTCGCCCAGACCTGTCGAGCGCTCGGTAGGCTGCCTCAGTACGCGGTCGGCCACCAGTGCCTCGGCGTGTGCTCCGCACGACGGGCACTCGCGGTAGGTACTACGCGGGTTCACGTAAGGGATTATGTCGCGTTCGTTGCAGTTGGGGCATACCCATACGTCGTAATCCACGGATTTCAGCTGTTCCTCGACATCCTGCCCCGGGGTGAGGTAGGGCGCCTCGTCTTTCTGCGGGATGCGGTTCATGGCCGTGGCGCAGTTGGGGCACAGACGCTTGTGGAATCGTGTGACGTGCATGCGCCACAGCAGTATCAGCAACGCGGGGAGCGCCATGCCGAGTGTCATGGCCGAGGCCATCATCATCGGCACTTTCCATTCGGCGAGCGACTTGTAGGCCCGCGCGGTGTCGGCTTTCCGGTTCTTTACCGAGAGATAGAGCACCACGACGAGCATGCCCCCCGCGGCCAGACCGGCCAGCAGCAGGTAGACATGCCAGAAACTGTCGGCGCTTTCGGCCGGGCGCGCCTCGGCGTCGTTTGCTATTTCCGAGGTGAGCTCGGCGCGGGCCTCGTCAGAGGTCATTACCTCGCGCACGGCCTCAAGGGTTGCCAGCACTCCGCCGTCATAATCCCCCTCCTTGAAACGTGGTGTCATCTCGCGGCGGATCAGGCGCGTGCAGGCCACGTCGGGGAGGATTCCCTCTACACCATACCCCGTGCGAATCACGGCGCGGCGGTCACCCATGGAGATAAGGAGCAACAGGCCGTTGTCGCGGTCTTTCTTGCCGATTCTCCAGATGTCGAAAAGCCGTGTGGTGTAGTCGTCTATGTCATCGCCGTCGGTCGAGTCGATGATCACCGCCACCGGCTCGGCGCCGGTCTGGCGCCAGATGTCGCCCAGTATCGAGTCGGCGCGCGTCCTGGCCTCGGCCGAGAGCACCCCGGCCTGGTCTGTTACGTAGCGTGTGCGGTTGGCGGCGTGCACGTTTTCGATGCGGTCGACGCTTACGGCGCCGGCGCAAAGAGATGTCAGCAGGGCTATGATTACGGGTAGGATATGTCGTAATGTCTTCATGTTGTGGCTGATTGGTCAGACTGCCGGGAGCGACAGTCCGTTCAGTTTGCGGAAGAGGTCGAGCGCGTAGACGTCGGTCATGCCCGAGACATGGTCGAGTACCGCCTGAATCTTTCCGAAAAGGGTGGGGGCATCGATCTGGTACTGCCCGGGTACCTGCGACAGCAACAGGCGCGAATAGTTCTCAGACGGATGGCGCACGGCGTGTATCAGTTTCTCAAGCAGGAAGGTGATGATGCGGTTACCGGCCAGCTCGATGTCCACCACCTCTTTGGCGCAGTAGATGCTGGCCCATGAGGCGGCGTTGCAGGCGGCGTATGCCTCTCTTTCGCGCTGCGGCATGCAGTCGAGCAGCCGCCCGGTGAAGGTGCCGTCGAGTATGGCTGCCTCGTTGTCGGCGAAAGCGCGTGCGCATGCCTTGACCAGCGTGCCGATGACGCCCGAGCGCAGATAGGCCACCTTCTCGTTGGGATCGTCGAGGCGATCCATCACCTCGCGCACCCGGGCCTGGCGAGCCGTGTCGAAGAAACTTATGAAAAGCTCAATGACACGGTCGGTCGAGAAGATTTTGAGGCGGTGGGCGTCCTCGATGTCCATTACCTCATAGCAGATGTCGTCGGCGGCCTCCACGATGTAGACCAGCGGGTGCCGGGCGTAGCCCGGTTCCTCGTCATCGGCCGACAGGCGTTTGATGCCGAGTCTGTCGGCGATGCGGGCGAAGGTCTCGGCCTCCGAGGTGAAGAATCCGAATTTGTTGCGGTCGCCGGCGCGTGCCGACGAGTAGGGGTATTTCACAATCGACGCCAGCGTGGAGTAGGTCATGGCGAATCCCCCCTCGCGGCGCCCCTTGAAACTGTGGGTGAGCAGACGGAAGGCGTTGGCGTTTCCTTCGAAGTGTATCAGGTCGGCCCACTGCCCCGGGGTGAGCTGGCTTTCAAGCTCGGCAGCTGCACCCTCGGAGAAGAAGGTGGCGATGGCTTTCTCGCCCGAATGGCCGAAAGGAGGGTTGCCCAGGTCGTGGGCCAGACAGGCCGCGGCCACAATCTCCTCAGCCGAGTCGAGTGCGGCCAGCGTGGCGGTATCGCCGGCATAGCGCGGCGCGAGCAGAAGTGCCGCCTCAGAGGCGAGCGAACGTCCCACCGACGCCACTTCGAGCGAGTGGGTCAGACGGTTGTGCACGAAGATGCTCCCCGGTAGCGGGAAGACCTGCGTCTTGTTCTGCAGGCGCCTGAAAGGCGATGAGAACACCAGCCGGTCGAAATCGCGGCGGAAATCCGAGCGCACGCCCTGCCGCTCGCTGTGGTAATGCTCAATGCCGAGGCGCGTGTCTGATATGAGTCTGGTCCAGTGCAAGGTTGTATGGTTTTTTGGCTTTGGGGCTTTTTGTGGGGGGGAGGGTCTTTTAGGGCCTTTAAGGTCGTTAGAGTCTTTAAGGACTTTAAAGACCCTAAAGACCCTAAAGACCTTAAAGCCCCTGCCCCTTATTCTTCGTCGTATTTCTGGTAGAGGAAGTCATTGTAGGGGAAACGCTCGGCGTGGATCTCGCGGGCTTTCTGGTAGATGAGCTCCTTGAGGCGGTCGATGTTGGTGACCTTTTTCGCCGAAACAAACACGCAGTTGCCGGGCGAGAGACGGTTCATCCAGGTTTTCTCAAGCTCGTCGAGAGGGATGTTCTCGCGGGTGCGCGGCGTAAGGTCGTCGGGATCCTTGGGGGTGTACGAGAAGGCATCGACCTTGTTGAACACCAGGTAAACGGGTTTGTCGCCCGCGCC
>USKE01000106.1 GCA_900555165.1 uncultured Porphyromonadaceae bacterium
CTTGCGCTGATAAACCTGTGCTGCCTGCCGTTCACGGTGTGGAGCATCTGGTATCAGAAGTTCCGTGCACGCCACTGGTGCACGCTCTGCGTGAGTGTGCAGCTTACGCTGTGGGTGCAGTTTTTCTGCTACCTGGCCGGCGGATGGCACAGGCACCTGTGGCCATTCACCCCGGGCCTGTTCGCCCTCGGATTCACCTATCTGTTCGTGCTTCTGGCCCTGAACCGTATTCTGCCCCATTTCACAAACCGTGATGACTGACAACACGAAAATACCCGCCGTACTCACATCGGCACGGCCGCTGACCGCGATGGAACTGAACAACATCAGGCTCGACAGCCGTCACACCCTGCTCACACCCGAGCACCTTGAGCAACTTGCCCAGGGCAAGCCACTGCAACCCGAAACAACCACACAAAACAACACGAAAAAATGATAAGACTCAACGTTTCACTCACACTCACAGATGCCGCAAACGGCACGAAACTCACGGAAACCGCCACAAAACTGACCGAACTGTCGCTCCACGACAAGGGATGTGTCGACTATGACTTTTACCGCAGCCAGACCAACGACGACCGGTTCATGATCATCGAGACCTGGCAGAACCGCCACGACCTGGAGGCACATCAGAAAACACCCCATTTCAAGGAACTGCTGCCCCGCCTGGAAGAACTGTCGACCGTATCGCTCGAAATCTTCGAGTTCTGACATCTTTTTCGTCTATTTGGCGCGGAGATGCGGTGAATTCCGGAATATCTGGCTAACTTTGTGGTCAAAATCTTCATCAATCTTTGCCTCAGATGAGCCGGACAGCCACATTATCATCAAAACCGCGCTATGAAATCCTTGACGGTCTGCGCGGTGTCGCCGCCATAATGGTGGTGATCTTCCATCTTTTCGAGACATATTCAAAAGGTCCCTGCCACCAGATCGTGAACCACGGTTATCTGGCGGTGGACTTTTTCTTCATCCTGTCGGGATTCGTGATAGGTTATGCCTACGATGACCGCTGGGGCCGCGACATGTCGCAATGGGATTTCTACAAGCGGCGACTCATAAGGCTTGAACCTATGGTAATCATGGGTCTGGCCATCGGCGGGTTCCTCTTCTATTTCGGCGACGCCCCATGGCTTGAGCCTGTGATGCAGACCCCGTGGTGGAAACTGCTGTTGCTGATGATACTGGGGTGTTTCATGTTCCCCACCCCGCCGTCGCTCGACATACGCGGCTGGGGAGAAATCAACGCCATCAACGGCCCGATTTGGTCGCTGATGTTCGAATATGTGGCCAACATACTGTATGCCACCGTAGTGCGTCACTTCTCGAAGGTGGTGCTGACGGTTTTCGTGGCCGCGTCGGCGCTCATGACCGTTGACATCTGTCTGAACATTGACGTTTTCGGCATACTTGAGCCGCGCAGTTCGGCGGCCTACACCGTTATCGGCGGTTTCGGCATGAGCTGGGAACAGCTTTATATCGGCGTTGGGCGTCTGCTCTACCCATTCTTCGGCGGTCTTCTGCTCTATCGGCTCGGGTGGCGCCTCAATATCGGGCGCCGGGGATTCCTGTGGCTGTCAGTGGCGCTTATGGCCATCATGGCCATGCCTCATCTGGGTGGCGACACGCCCAATCTCGCCAACGGTCTTTTCTGCGCCGTGGCGATACTGCTGCTTTTCCCGGCAATCGTTGCCGCCGGAGCGGGCAGTCCGATCGCAGGGCGCCGCGTGCTGTCGGTCTGCAAATGGCTGGGTGCCATTTCATATCCGCTCTACATCACCCATTATCCCCTGATATACATGCAGATGAGCTGGGCATCGCGCCATCCCGACGCACCGCTTTCCACCCATATCTGGGTGGCGGTGAGCATACTGATTGTCGCGATAGCCATAGCCTACGCCTGCCTGAAAGTATACGACGAACCCGTAAGGCAATGGCTCACCGACCGTTTCCTCCGCCGCAACAAATCCTGACCAATGCCTGAAAAACGTATCAGAAGGAGTAGAGGATGGAGTCTATAATCATGGGTATGACCGAGGTGTCGATGCCGAGGGCCGCGAGTGCCGGGGTGTCGGTCTTGAAGTCGGCGATGAACCGCTCGATGGCGTCGTGGCGACTGAGCGACGAAGATGCCATGCGCTGCTCGATGTTGCGGCGGTATGACTGCAACGCCTCCTGATAGCGGTTCTCGGCAAGATTGAGGTGGCCGAGATTCAGAAAATCCTCGTCGCGGGCACCGGTGTCGCGTATCGCCTTCTCGTAATACTCGCGCGCACGCTGATAGTCATGTTTCATCAGCAGTGCCCACGCAAGATGTCTGAGCACCTTCTCGGGGCGCGCGCCAAGATATTCGGCCTTGAAATATGCCCGCGCGGCATTATCGTAATCGGCAAGTGCCACATACGAGTGTCCGAGCATGAGGGCATTGTTCACTACGTCGGGCTTTATGGCCTCAAGGCGTGTCAGCGCCTCGACAGCCTGGCCATACTCGCCCAGTTGCATGTAACAGCGAGCCAGCAGACGCAAGGTCCATGCACTGCCGGGGTCAAGCATCTCCGATTTCTCGTAATTCGCCACAGCCTGCGCCGGGTCGCCGAGTTTCTGATGCGCATAACCCATCTTCTGATAGACGTATGCCGTGGGCGCCTGCAATGCCGCGAGATGGCGGTATGCCTCAAGCGCCTCGGCATAATATCCGTGCGAGAAATAGAACTCGGCCACGAGATTCAGCAGTTCGGGGTCGTCAATCTCGGGTTTGAGCCATGCCACATCGCTCAGAATCAGAGCGCCGTCAAACGGATTGGAAAATTCCCCCTTGCGCCTGTAAAGCCTGAAGAACCGGAAAAGGTTCTGCACAAGCTTGTTGATGACGGCCCGGCGGTCGGTCACACGGGTGTCGAGCGACGCCGCACGCAGCTGGGCTATGGCATCCTGCTGGGCGTTGAGCTGCGACAGCATCATCTCGCGCTGTGCAGCCGGTGCCATGAGCATGGTCAGCATCATCGAGTATTTGTCTGAATCACAGAGCACAGGCATGTCGGTGAGCAGATCGGCGAAGGTCTCGGCGCCTGTCACCCCTCCGGTGAACTCGCTCCGGTCGGTATGGAACGGTATGAACCAGTTGGCCACGTCATGGAAGAAAGGGAACGACTTCAGGTGGCTGAAGGTACCCATCATCACATCGCCCCCCTCTTCCTGAATCTCTGACATCTCTTTCAGTTTCTCGCCCACGCCCGATTTCTCGAGAAGATCATGCCATTCGGGATTCTCCTCAAGTTCGGCGGGATCTGTGGGAAGATCGGTAGAGAACCTGCGCGAGATTTCAGGACGGAGTTTCATCATCTCGGGCACTACCTCGTCACGTATCTTCGCGGTGATACGGTCAGTGTCGCGCGTCCGCGTCAGCTCCATATATATGAGGCGCAGGTCGGTCTGCCACCGGGGCAGGTCATGCAGGGCGCCGAGTTTTGCCGCCGCCTTCGGCGACAGCGTGCGCCGCCTGCCGGCATACAGAGCCAGCACGAGTGCCACCGCCGCCGCGGCGCCGGTGCGAGCCGACGAGTTCATATAGGCCAGCGCGAGCACCTCGATGCGTCGCGGGTCGAAATACTGGAGGGCACCGAGCATCAGCGCCCACACCAGCAGCTGCTTGAAATAGTCGGGGGTGACATCGCTGGCCAATGCGGCGTCAAGCGCCTCGGCATCGGCGGCTGAAAGCGGGAACGCAATCCACACGCGTGTGAATATGCGCCGCTCAAGCTCCTCACGACGTTTCAGGCCGTTTATATAATCAGGGGCGTTACGGTTCACCGAAACCATATCGAAGAGCTGACGCCCTCCGATAAGGGCACGATATTCATCGAGCAGACGCACGGTGTCATCGGCAGGGCGCGTCTCCTCATACCGCACATTATTATAATAAAGCGTGGGGGTGTCGCCTTTCAGGTTCTGGCGCTCGAGCCCGTCGACCACACCGAGCACGGTCTCGCCGAGCTGGGCGGCAAAACTGTCGCGGTGCGGGTCGCCGTCGCCGAGGTTCACATACCTCAGCATCTGACGGTAAGTATCTTCGGCACGTGACAGAGTGTCAGACGCCTCCCAGTTCATCATGGTCTCGGCAAGCGAGCGCGCCTCTGAAAACACATCGCGCAGACGCCTTTCAGAGACCCTTTTCATGATTTTCGCCTTAACCTGGGCAAATATATCCTGTTTCATCGGTGTGAATCTTCTCATTAATAAAGTAACAAACAATCATGCAAATATCTTGCCAATAATGGGCCGTATCATCGGCAAATAATAATTTTTAAGGAAGACACACCCATAACGGAGAGTGAATTGTTAAAAAGGTGTGTTTTTAAGCACAAAAATATTTTCAAAAAAGTGAGTCACATTCAATAATTAAGTGCTATATTTGCCGACGGGTAACAACGCGAAATATTTTCGGCCGAGGCCCCCATATTTCGCCGTTTTGCAATCCGCTACAAAACAAAGAACCTACAATCTTTTATCTATTTCCAGTTATAAGGTATGGATATTAATAATATCATGAACGCCCTCGAGGCAAAGCACCCGGGCGAAAAAGAGTATCTGCAGGCCGTCAAAGAGGTCCTGCTCTCTGTAGCTGACGTTTACAACCAGCATCCCGAGTTCGAGAAGAACCGCATCATCGAGCGCATGGTCGAGCCTGACCGCATCGTCACTTTCCGCGTCACATGGATCGACGACAAAGGCGAGGTACAGAACAACATCGGCTATCGCGTGCAGTTCAACAACGCCATCGGCCCGTACAAGGGCGGTATCCGTTTCCATGCATCGGTAAACCTCTCGATTCTTAAATTCCTCGGTTTCGAACAGACATTCAAGAACGCCCTCACCACCCTGCCCATGGGTGGCGCGAAAGGCGGCTCAGACTTCTCGCCCCGCGGCAAGAGCGACCGCGAGATCATGCGTTTCTGCCAGGCTTTCATCCTGGGCCTCTGGAAAAACCTCGGTCCCGACCGTGACGTTCCCGCCGGCGACATCGGCGTAGGCGGCCGCGAAGTGGGCTATATGTACGGCATGTACAAACGTCTGGTCAACGAGCACACCGGCACATTCACCGGCAAGGGCTTTGACTTCGGCGGTTCGCGCCTGCGTCCCGAAGCCACCGGTTTCGGCGCACTCTACTTCGTTCAGAACATGCTCGCCATGAAGAACGAGGATCTGAAAGGGAAGACCGTGGCCATCTCAGGTTTCGGCAACGTGGCCTGGGGCGCCGCCACCAAGGCTACCGAACTCGGCGCCAAGGTGGTGACCATCTCGGGCCCCGACGGCTACATCTATGATCCCGAAGGCGTTTCAGGCGAGAAGATCGACTACATGCTCGAACTCCGCTCGTCGGGCGACGACATCGTGGCCCCGTATGCCGAGAAATTCCCCGGCGCCACATTCTATCCCGGCCGCAAACCCTGGGAGCAGAAAGTCGACATCGCCCTCCCCTGCGCCACCCAGAACGAGGTCAGCGGCGCCGATGCCAAACAGCTCGTTGAGAACGGCGTGAAACTCGTCGCCGAGGTATCGAACATGGGCTGCACACCCGAGGCCATCGACACATTCATCGAGAACCACGTGAACTACGCTCCCGGTAAGGCTGTGAACGCCGGCGGCGTGGCCTGCTCGGGTCTGGAGATGACACAGGATGGCGAACACCTGCAGTGGTCGGCCGCCGAAGTCGATGCCAAACTCCACGAAATCATGGCCTCTATCCACGAGCAGTGCGTGCGCTACGGCATGCAGCCCGACGGCTATCTCAACTACATGAAGGGCGCCAACATCGCCGGTTTCATGAAGGTGGCCAACGCCATGATGGAGCAGGGCGTAATCTGAACATAAACACGATTATTACCTGATAAGCCGTGAGGCTGTATCCACGACGTGGATACAGCCTCACTATTTTTCACAGGCGCTGCGCTACTATTTTCCGTAGCCCCCTCATTCTGTGGCCATGAGGCGGGCGGCCACCTCGGGCGTCATCTCATACATAGGGATGAAGTCTTTGGTCTGGCGGAAATCACTGATGACATTGCCCACCAGGTCTTTCCTGGCATTGAACACGTCAAGGCGCATTACCGGCGCGCCGGGATAGAGGTCGAACTCATGCAGTTTTACCCAGAACGTGCCTGGCGAGTTGATGACATGGAAATAATACACGCATTCGTTCTGGTCAGAAATCGAGCGCCACTGCGTTGTCGAGATCTCGGGTTGGTCGGGGACAGAAATACCGGTCGGTACCGAGCAGTTGGCAATGATGCCTGCCACGCCGCCGAGTGCCACCTTGTGGCTGGAGTCTTTGGGGAGCGCGCCAAGATAGAATGTGGCGCGCGTGAAACGGTCCTGACTGCGGTTTGTGCCGGGCAGCATGTGCATGCCGCCAACTGTCTTCCAGTAATCCGATATGGCTACCTGCTGGTCGTATGGCGGCGCGTTTGTAAGCACCTGATACTGGTGCCCCTCGCGGATCTGCAGCATGCCGTCGACATACTCTATTATGGCACTGTTGCCGGTTGAATCCGATATGGCCATGTGCAGCGTGGTGGCCGACCCGCCGGGCATAGAGGGGGCGTTTATCTGGAACCTGTCGAGGCTGAGCTGTGCGACAGCCTCTGACGTAGTGGCGAAATTATCGAGCACATACGCGGCCCAGAGCGATGTAGACATGAACGGGCGCGTGTCGCCCTCAGAGGCATACGACGTACCCGGGAGATAGAGCAGATTCACGGCCAGCCCCTTCTCGTTAAGGCCTTCGGTGACGCCGCAGTCATAACCTACGGCACATACCGACCCGTAGGCCGACGTCCAGTTTATCGACTTGCCAGGCACATTGTAACTCGCGCGCTGAAGACCGCGCGGAAACACATAGATATTGGTGGGTATCGGCGTGCGCCAGTCAAGCGAACGCCCTGTGATGACGATTCCGCTGTCGCCGACAAATGTGACGCGCGTACAGGCCGATGCCTTGTCGGCCGCGCCCTGCAAAAACATAGCTCCGGCCACAAGCGCCGTGACCCCGAGCAGTCTGCTGAGATTCTTCATAAATAAAACAGTTAGATATTTTTGTATTACCTATGAATATCAACAACCCGCGGCGCGCTATGGTTTATCGCGGCGCCTGAATCAGAAAGTTACCTGAACGGCCGACGGGGGCGCCTGTTGTTCCTGATCGTGTGGGTTACCACGCCCCAGACCGAGAACTTGTTCTCGGGAGTTACAAGTATCGGGTCATACATCTCGTTTGCAGGAATCAGCCACACACGGTTGCGCTCGAACTTGATGCGTTTCAGGGTAAACTCGCCGTCGATTGAGCACACGGCCAAATCACCGTTCATCGGTTCGAGCGAGCGGTCGATTATCAGGATATCGCCCGTGGTTATCCCCTCGTCGATCATCGAGTCACCGTTTACACGGCCATAAAACGTGGCGGCCGGATGCCTGACAAGCTCCACATTCAGGTCAATGGTCTCGGTGATGTAATTGTCGGCCGGCGAAGGGAACCCGGCCTGTATCCCCTGGTCTGAATAGGGGAGCGGCAACGACGATGAAACATCGGCCGTGAATATATCTATTATCGGACTTGCACTCATTTCTGTCTTATTTTATCTCAAAGTTAGCAATTAAACCTCCAATCTCCAAGACGCGACACCGAAATCGGCAGGGAATATGACAGAAATATCACTCAGGAGCCACGGCTCTTTCATTTAAGATTGCCCTCGACTTTCAAAAATAGTGCTATTTTATA
>USKE01000107.1 GCA_900555165.1 uncultured Porphyromonadaceae bacterium
ATGCTTTTCTGGGACGTGAACAACGGTATCTCACGCCGAGCCTGGGGTCGCAACAAAGGCGCCCTCGACGCCATCCGCCGCGAGATGGAACGCACGCCGGGCCTGAAGGTCACCCTCCCCAACATAGTAGACGACAACATCATTGCAGAATCATTTTGATTCATATCTGACTCATATATGAAACACGAAATAAGTGCCGAATGGCTCACCATAGACAAAGTAGGTGAAATACTGCGCGAGCATGCCGAGCTGTCGCTCAGCGCCGACGCCCGCAACCGCATCGAGACCTGCCGCAACTACCTCGACAACAAGATGGAGACCCAGAAGGAACCCATCTACGGCATCACCACCGGTTTCGGTTCGCTCTGCAACATCTCGATTGACGCCACACAGCTGCGTCAGCTCCAGAAAAACCTGGTGATGAGCCACAGTTGCGGCGTGGGCGAGCGCGTGCCCGACGAGATCGTGCGCTTGATGCTCCTGCTCAAGGCGCAGTCGCTGAGCTACGGCAACTCGGGCGTGCAGCTCGTGACCGTGCAGCGCCTGCTCGACTTCTTCAACAACGATATACTGCCGGTAGTGTACCAGCAGGGTTCGCTCGGCGCCTCGGGCGACCTCGCCCCGCTGGCCAACATGAGCCTCCCCCTGCTCGGTCTCGGCATGGTCAGCCACAAGGGTGAACTGCGCCCCGCGGCCGACGTGCTTGCCGAAATGGGATGGGAACCGATTGAACTGCAGTCGAAAGAGGGTCTGGCCCTGCTCAACGGCACACAGTTCATGAGCGCCTACGGCGTGTGGTCGCTGCTCAACGCCAAGCGTCTGTCTAAACTGGCCGACAAGATCGCCGCCATGTCGCTCGACGCGTTTGACGGCCGCATAGAGCCGTTCTGCGACCCCGTGAACGTGGTGCGCAACCACAAGGGGCAGATTGAGACGGCACGCGTGATGCGCCGCTGGCTCGAAGGCTCCGAACTGATAAAACGCCATAAGGAGCATGTGCAGGATCCCTATTCGTTCCGCTGCATCCCGCAGGTGCACGGTGCCGCTAAAGACACCCTGGCGCATGTATGGCATGTGCTTGAGGACGAGATCAACGCCCCGACCGACAACCCAACGATATTCCCCGAGCTTGACATGATTGTGTCGGCCGGAAACTTCCCCGTCTCAATCCTCCCCCCCTGCCGATGGACTTCCTGGCCGTAGCCATGAGCGAGCTCTCCAATATTTCTGAGCGACGCATCTACAAACTCATCGGCGGCACGCGCGGCCTCCCCTCGTTCCTGGTGGCACGTCCCGGCGTAAACTCGGGGTTCATGATTCCCCAGTACGCCGCCGCGTCGATTGTCAACCAGTCGAAAGGGTTCTGCTGGCCCAACAGCTGTGACTCGATACCCTCGTCGCAGGGTCAGGAAGACCATGTGTCGATGGGTTCGAACGCCGCCACAAAGCTTTACCGCGTGGTCAACAACACCGAGCGCGTGCTTGCCATAGAACTGTTCAACGCCGCACAGGCCCTTGATTTCCGCCGTCCGCTGAAATCGTCGCCCGCAATCGAACAGTGGCACGCCGAATACCGCAAGGTAGTGCCGTTCATCGAGAACGACACCGTGATGTCGCCGCTGATCGAGGCCTCGGTCAACTTCATCCGTCAGAATCCCGCCACAGATGTTGCTGATTAAAAATATCGGCGCCATCCTGGGCGCACGCGCTGCGGCTCCCGAAGCTCTCAAAGGCGAGGAATTAGCTGATCTGCCTGTTATTGCCGACGCATGGCTTACTGTCGACGGCGAACGCATAGCCGCGTTCGGCACACAGGCCGACATGCCTGCCGAATCAGGTTTCCAGACCGTGGTCGACGCCCGCGGGGGATACATCCTCCCGGCCTTCTGCGACTCGCACACGCATATTGTGTATGCCGGTAGCCGCGAGGGTGAGTTCCGCGACAAGATCGCCGGCCTGAGCTATGAGGAGATAGCGCGCCGCGGAGGCGGCATCCTCAACTCGGCCGACCGTCTGCACGAAACATCCGAGGATGAGCTTTTCGCACAGGCTCGCGCCCGTCTGCGCCAGGTAATGGCAAAGGGCACCGGCGCCATCGAAATCAAGAGCGGCTACGGACTCAACACTGCTGATGAGCTGAAGATGCTCCGCGTCATCCGCCGACTGGCCGAGGCCGAACCGGGCATGACGATAAAATCGACATTCCTGGGCGCACATGCCGTAGGACGCGAGTTTGTGGGGCGCCAGAGCGAATACGTTGACATGCTCATCGACGAGATGCTCCCCGCTGTGGCCGCCGAAGGGCTCGCAGATTTCGTGGATGTATTCTGCGACAAGGGGTTCTTCACTGTCGACGAGACCGACCGCATACTCGCCGCAGCAGCCCGCTACGGCATACGCCCCAAAATCCACGCCAACGAGCTTGACGCCTCGGGCGGCGTGCAGGTAGGCGTGCGCCACGGAGCACTGTCGGTCGACCATCTCGAACGCATGGGTGCCGACGAGATAGAGTGCCTGCGTGGCTCGCAGACCATAGCCACCATGCTGCCGGGTGCCTCGTTCTTCCTGGGGATGCCATACGCTCCGGCCCGCGACGCCGTGGCTGCAGGGCTTACCGTAGCCCTTGCCTCTGACTACAACCCCGGCTCGTCACCCTCGGGCGACATGCGGTTTGTTTGGGCACTCGGATGCATTAAGATGCGTCTTACCCCCGAACAGGCGCTCAACGCCGTGACACTCAACGGTGCCACCGCAATGGGTCTTTCGGCCGACTACGGGTCGGTGACCCCCGGCAAATACGCGTCGCTGATCATGACACATCCCCTCCCCTCGCCGGCCTACATCCCGTATGCCTACACCGAGCCCTGGATCGCCCGCGTGTTCCACAAGGGGCGCTGAATAATAACCGGTTGAAAAATATTTAATAATTTTTAGTGTAGTGACAACTTCCGTTCGGGGAGTTGTCACTAACTTTGTAGTGATGGAAACCTACAGCAACGACAACCGACGGAGATTCGACAACCAGAAACGCCAGAACCAGCTCCTTGAGAAAGACGGACGCATCGCGCCGCGCGATACCGAGGTCGAGGAGGCGGTGCTGGGCGCCCTGATGCTTGAGAAAGACGCATACACCACCGTATGCGACCTGCTGAAACCCGAATGTTTCTATGACCCCGCCAACCAGAAAATCTACGAGGCTATACAGCAGCTCGGGGCATCGCAGCAGCCTGTCGACATGCTTACAGTCACCGAGCGTCTGCGCGCCAACGGCGTGCTGAACGAAGTCGGCGGTCCGGCGCGCATATCCGAGCTGACCTCGCGCGTGGCCTCAGGGGCGCACGTCGATTTCCATGCCCATATCGTAGCCCAGAAATATCTGGCACGCGAGCTGATTTCGTTTGCCTCCAACATAGAGGGTAAAGCCTACGACGAGGCTAACGACGTCGACGACCTGCTCCAGGAGGCCGAAGGGAAACTCTTCGAAATCTCGCAACGCAACGTAAAGAAGGATGTAACTCAGATCGACCCCGTGATCAAGCAGGCCATCGAGCAGATCGAGGCCGCCGCAAACCGCGAATCGGGTCTGTCGGGTCTTGAGACACAGTTTCACGAACTCGACAAGCTCACGTCGGGCTGGCAGAACTCCGACCTCATCATCATCGCCGCCCGTCCGGCCATGGGAAAGACGGCGTTCGTGCTCTCCATGGCCCGCAATATGGCAGTGAATGTCAATACCCCGGTGGCCATATTCTCGCTTGAGATGAGTAATCTCCAGCTTGTGAACCGTCTGATATCGAACGTCTGCGAGCTCGAGGGCGAGAAAATCAAGTCTGGCCGTCTGCTCGACTCCGACTGGGACAAGCTCATGGCCGGCGTGAGGAAACTGTATTCGGCACCGCTGTATATCGACGATACCCCCTCGCTCTCCATCTTCGAGCTGCGCACCAAGGCTCGCCGCCTGGTGCGCGAACACCATGTGAAGTGCATAATTATCGACTACCTTCAGCTGATGAACGCCTCGGGCATGCGGTTCGGCTCGCGCGAGCAGGAGGTATCAATGATCTCGCGTTCGCTGAAACAGCTGGCCAAAGAGCTCAACATCCCCATCATAGCGCTTTCACAGCTGAACCGTTCGGTGGAACAGCGCGGCGCCGACAACTCGGCGGCCAAACGTCCGCAGCTGAGTGACCTGCGTGAATCGGGCGCCATCGAGCAGGACGCCGACATCGTATGTTTCATCCACCGCCCGGAATACTACCTGCACAGCGGCGAGGATGCCGAAGGCAACGACATCCGCGGTCTGGCACTGTTCATCGTGGCAAAGCACCGTTCGGGTAAGGTCGACGACGTGAAGATGCGATTCGTGTCGCAGTATGCCCGTTTCCAGAACTGGGACGAGGATACCGCCGTCACCCGCTCTATCGTGGGGTCGAAACTCAACGGCGGCGACAACGGCGCCCCCGCCTCAGATCCCCTCTACGGCGACACCCCCTTCCAGGGTGGCAGCGCCACCCTCGGCACCGGCGACGCCCCATTCTGATTCCGCCCCAGCAGCACGCCCAATCACATCCTGGCGTACTCAACAGCACAGGGCGTTTTGCGCCGCCAACCGATATAAAACTACTGGTATCCAGTAAAATGTTTTGGAGTCATAGCGAAAACATAAGAGGGTGTTGCAAAACTCGGTTTTCGCCTAATTTGTAGGGACATCGCTTTGCGATGTTTGGTTGTTTATCAGCAAGATAACCTAACATGCCAAAGGCATGTCCCTACAATTCGAGGATTTTTGCAACACCCTCCGCCGACAGCAGAAACAATCCGGTCATTTACCCGGTGTCCGGGGAAACGGTCGCTATATGTAGCGACCCTACAATGAATACCGGAATATTCTGCAACATGTTTCTGACGCGCGGGCACCGGGGGGATGCCTTACGGTCAAGATTCAAACGGCGAACGGGGGGTATTATTTCACGGTGCCGTCATTTTTGTTCGAGGGCTTCGAGCAGGGCATCGCCATGGAGCTGTCCCATAAGGGTATATCCGGGCCAGGAGAGGTGCACGCGGTCGCCGCCGAACAGCCCGGCGCTGACCCAGCGGGTCGACGAGCCGTCGCCCCCGGCAACGGCGTGGAAATCATACACGGGGATGGAGTGCTCGCGGCCGTAGCGCTTGATCAGTTCGCTGAAGTGGCCTACGTTGCGGTTGGGGGCGTAGGTGGTGACATAGCGTGTGCGGCGGCGCCGTTTCTTCCCCTTGCGGGTGCGTGTGGCTTTGCCGCGCACGGCCCTTGTGGAGCGTTTCTGCGCCTCGGCGGGGGTGGTGAGCATGATCTTCACGCCGGGCACGGCGGCCTTTATCTCGCTGACCAGGCGGTCGACCCGAGGAACTGCGCGTCGGTCATGTTGCCCCAGGCGTCGTTGGTGCCCATGGCCAGGATGACAAGTTCGGGCTCCATCTGTGCCACCCCCTTGCCGGTGCCCAGCCCGAGGTACGAGCCGAAGGCGGCGCCGTTGTTGCCGATGGTCGAGAATTCCACGCCGCCGTCGTTGTTGTGCAGCAGCTGCAGACCGCCGATCTGTGTCTTTCCGGGGGTGTGGAAACAGATGGTGCATTTCTCGAGCAGACGGTCAAGCGAGAGATAGAGGGCGCCGTCGGCGCTGCTGTCGGTGTAGAATTCCACGTCGCGGCCCGATTCGTCGGTAACCGAGGTCACGGCGGGTGTGGCGCCCCCGTAGAATATCCTGACTTCGGAATAGGGGCGCGGCCCGGGCGAGGGGATTACCTCGACCGTGAGGTTGAAGTTCCCTGCCGGCGGGGTGGCCGATGTGCCGGTGAAGAGCATGTCAGACGCCCAGGGCTTTTTCATCAGGCGTGCCGTGCGCCAGCCCGGAGTGGTGGAGGTGATGCGGTAGTCGCGCGGCTGGTTCGAGCCGATGAGTTTCAGCGGAGCCACGAAACCGCGCCCTGCGTTGCCGAACCGCTGCTGAAGTATGTGGCGCACCACGCCGGTGCCGGCGTCGCCCTGTATGTGCGAGTCGCCGATGAGCAGTATGCGCACCGGGGCGCCGTCCGAGGCGCCGGCCAGGCGGTTGCGCAGACCGCTCCAGTCGTCGCCGTTCATGATGATGTGGTTTGCGGCGAGGTTCAGCCAGGGGTAGCGCGAATAGTCCACGCGGTTGTAGTCGGGTGGCGGGGGCACCGAGTCGAACAGGGGGTTGATGCGTATCGACTCCTGCAGGGTGTCGGCGGTTTCCACGGTTTCTTCCTCCGTGTCGTCGGCGGTGTCAGGGGTGCCGTCGGACATGGCGCCCGAAAAAAGCGGCGTGGCGGCCATCAGCAGGGCCAGGGGTATGATTGGTCGGGTCATGTGGTTAGATGCGATTGTGGGGCATTACAGAGCCTCGTAGAGGGCATTGGTGAACAGCCGTGCCAGCGCGGCGCCACCTTTGGCGTTGAGATGGATGTAGTCGGCGTTGATGAGCTTGTCGTCGCGCCAGCGCACCACGGCGTCGTCGCCACCCATTGCCTGGCGGGTGTCCCAGAATATGACGCCGGCCTTGCGGGCTGTCTCGCGCTGTGTGTCGACCATGTTCTGTATGGTGGGCAGCGAGTGCACTTCGCCCCCCGACTTCTGGCCGCGGTCGCCCACGCCCATGAGTATGATGTCGGCGTTGGGGTAGGCGGCTTTCAGGGCCGAGAGGGTGCGCCCCATCAGGCGCCCGTAGTTTGAATAGTCTTTCTGCTTGCTTGAGAGGGCGTTGATGCCGAACTCCACCACGATGAGGTCGTAGTCGACGAACCGGGCCATGTCGCGCGCCAGCGCCTTGTCGACAGCGCGGTGGGTGATGCCCGAGTTGCCGCGCAGCGACATGCAATCGACCGTGACGCCGGTGGCGTCGTTGACCCACGCGCCGTAGACCGACAGGCCGCCGACCGACTTGTTGGTCAGCGTGAGGCGGCTCATGTCGCCTGCAAGTTCTATGGCCTGCACGGCGTCTGATGCCTGCACGGGGTGCTCTACGGGTCCGGTGCCGGTATCGGTGACGATGACGCCCGCCGCCGGGGCGCGGAACAGTATTGTGGCGGTGTTCCAGCCGTCGGCGTGCGCCGGGGTCTTCGAGGCTTTCCAGGTGACGGTGGCGCCGGGCTCGCCGCTGAAACGCTGTCCCGAGAGCCATTTTGAGTCATGCCGGGTGTCTTTGCGCAGGTCATGGTCGGTCCACCCCTTGTCGGTCTGGTGCACCGACTGGCGGAACCCCGAGACCATGTTGTGCGGGGTGACGTAGCCTACGCCGCGGCCCCCGTATTTCTCCTGCAGGAGCGAGCGGATATCCTGGGTGAAGAGGTCGCCCTCGATGTATGAGTCGCCGATTACGGCGATGCGCGCCGGACGGGTGCCGCGGCGGTCAAGCGCGGCCTTTAAGTTGCGGAGGCCGTGCCCTTCGAGGGTGTAGTCCTCGAATGTGACCAGGTCGCCGCGGCGCGGGTCG
>USKE01000108.1 GCA_900555165.1 uncultured Porphyromonadaceae bacterium
TGACCGCCACCTTCAAGGTAGTGCAAGGTCGCGATGCCTCGCAGGGATCGCTTACCGTCTCGGGCAGGTCATTCACCGTCACCACCCCGGAGATGAAAATCTGGTACGACGGCAAGACACAGTGGGCCTACTCCCCCTCGGCAAAAGAGGTGAATATCACCATCCCCACCGCCGCCGAAGTCGCCGAATCCAACCCGCTGTCGGTGCTCACCGCCCTCACGCAGTCATATACCTGCCGCAGACTCTCAAGCACCGCCGCCGTCGACAAGATTGAACTCACGCCGCGCAACAAGACCGACATCTCCAAAGCCGTGATTTCTGTAAACGTGTCGACCGGCATGCCCACCGAGATATTGGCCTACCGCGCCAACGGCGCCGTAACGAAAATCCAGATTCTGACTGTCAAGGCCGGCAAAAAACTTGCGGCATCAGCATTCAGATTCAATCAGAAACAGTATCCGGGGGTCGAGGTCGTCGACCTGCGCTGACCCCTGCGTCTCCATAATCCACAAAACACTGTCAACTGAAACTTATGGAAAAGATAATAACGAAATGCGCAATCATCGGCGGAGGCCCCGCCGGATACACCGCCGCCATATATGCCTCGCGTTCGGGGTTGAATCCCATCGTCTTCCTGGGCATGCAGCCGGGCGGACAGCTCACCACCACCTCTGAGGTCGAGAATTTTCCGGGTTATCCCGAGGGGGTATCGGGCACCGAACTCGTAGAGGAGATCAGGATGCAGGCCACACGTTTCGGAGCCGATATCCGTCCGGGGCTGGTGACCGATGTTGATTTCTCGAAACGACCGTTCACCCTCACGCTTGACGGTGGCGACACTGTCGAGGCCGACACGGTAATCATAGCCACAGGCGCCTCGGCCAAATACCTTGGCCTCCCCGATGAACAGAAATACATGGGCATGGGCGTATCGGCATGCGCCACATGCGACGGATTCTTCTACCGCAACCGCCGCGTGGCAGTTGTCGGCGGCGGAGACACCGCCTGCGAGGAAGCGCTCTATCTCAGCTCGCTCGCCAAAGAGGTGTTCCTCATCGTGCGCAAGCCCTATCTGCGCGCATCGAAAGTCATGCAGCAGCGTGTCTTCGACAAAGAGAACATCACCGTGCTGTTCAATACCGTCACAATCGGCCTTTTCGGCGAGGAGGTTCTTGAAGGCGCCGCCGTGGTCGAGCACAAGGGCGAACCTGAAGAACGTGCATACGAACTGCCAATCGACGGTTTCTTCCTGGCCATCGGCCATACCCCCAACACGGCGCTCTTCAAAGGAAAGCTCGAACTCGACGAGGCCGGATATATAAAGGTAGCCTACCCCTCGGGGCGCACCAGCGTCGACGGTGTCTTTGCTGCAGGCGATGTCTGCGACCCTATCTACATGCAGGCCGTCAACGCCGCCGCCGCCATGGACGCCGAACGTTTCCTCATCAACGCCGGCACCGAAATCTGACCACATCGCATCCGGCACCGGTGCATGTCATGTCACCGGGATATTGACCGTAAAGAGGGTGTTGCAATTCAAGTTTTTGCAACACCCTCCTTCTATATAATATTCCCTCCCACTTATATTATTGGTGTCGTTATATGCTATTCTGAAAAGCCGTTAATTTTGGAGGCGTCGACGGCAGTTTCACAAATTTTTCTTATCTTTGCGATGATGCGGCGGTTGCCGCAGGCCGTCATGCGGCAAATCACTGAAACCGATTAATAAATTAGAATAAACCGTATGAACAAGTTCCTGACCATTATATTCGGGCTGATTCTCGGCTTTGCAGCCATGCAGGCACAGACGCCCGACGCCATAAACTGGCGCATCAGCGTGAAGATGAAATCAGCCACCGAAGGCGTGGTGAACCTGCGCGCCGTCATTGCCGACGGCTGGCATCTTTACGGCACGGAAATGCCCGAGGGTGGCCCGAAAGCCACTTCGTTCAGCTTTGCCGGTAGCGAGGGCGTGAAATTCATCGGCACGCCTAAAGCCGCCGAGAAACCCATTATGAAACTCGACCCGATGTTCGAAGCCAAAGTGCCTTTCTGGGAGGGGCGTGTGCTGTTTACCCAGCCATTCAAGGTCACCGATCCGGCCAAGGCCGTGATCAAAGGCTCGGTTAGTTTCATGGGATGCAACGACGAGACCTGCCTCCCCCCGAAGACCCAGACTTTCACGGTAAAAGTACCAAAGAAATAAAAAGAGGCCCCAGGCCTTTAATCATCAACCAATCAGACGATGCGGAAAATATTCAGTCTGCTAACAGCGCTCGTATTCGGTATCTGCGCCCTCCAGGCCCAGCAGTTAAGCCCGATAACCTGGCAAGTGTCGGTTGTCGACAATTCGGCCACTTCCGCCACTGTACGCCTCGATGCCAAAATAGCCAAAGGATGGCATCTTTATGGTCTGCAGCTACCTGAGGATGGACCAAACGCCACATCCATCACGTTCAATCTGCCCGACGGTGTAAAGGCTGACGGACAGCTCACCCCCTCGCGTGAACCCATCGAGAAATTCGACCCGATTTTCTCGCTGAAACTCTCGTGGTGGGATACCGACGTGTCGTTTACCCAGAAACTCGCCATAGCCGACGGCAGGACGCATCAGATTTCTGCCAAGGTGTTCTTCCAGGGGTGCAACGACCAGACCTGCATCTCGCCCCAGCGCGAAAGCTATGACCTCACGGTAGGAACCGGCGCCGCTGCCGCCGACACCGCCGCGCCCGACTGCGCCGCTGAAACAGCCGACAAGGTTCCCGGCGCACTTGCCACCGACAATGCCGCGGGACAGCATACCGACTGGTGGGCGCCCGTGGAAATCGATGCCGCACAGGCCGAACAGACCGACGTGCAGGGACAGTCGTGGCTGATGATATTCATACTCGGATTTGGCGGCGGCCTGCTGGCCCTGCTCACTCCCTGCGTATGGCCCATGATTCCGATGACGGTAAGTTTCTTCCTGAAACGCGGCAAATCGAAACGCAAGGCCGTCGGCGATGCCATCATCTACGGCCTGAGCATCATCGTCATCTACCTCACCCTCGGCATAGCCATCACGCTGATTTTCGGCCCGTCGAAACTCAACGAGCTGGCCACCAACGCATGGTTCAACCTCGCGTTCTTCGCCCTGCTGGTTGTGTTCGGCATCTCATTCCTGGGCGGTTTCGACATCACCCTCCCCTCGAAATGGTCTAATTCCATCGACTCGAAGGCCGAGACAACCACCGGTCTGCTCAGCATCTTCTTCATGGCGTTCACACTGGCGCTGGTGTCGTTCTCATGCACCGGTCCAATCATCGGCACCCTGCTGGTCGAGGCAGTGACGTCGGGCACCCTCATCGGCCCCGCCATCGGCATGGCCGGATTCGCCGTGGCGCTTGCCCTCCCCTTCTCGCTGTTCGCCATGTTCCCCACCTGGCTCAAGGAGATGCCCAAGTCGGGCGGCTGGCTCAACTCGGTGAAAGTAGTGCTCGGTTTTCTGGAGCTTGCCCTGTCGCTGAAATTCCTCTCGGTTGCCGACCTGGCCTACGGCTGGGGCATACTTGACCGCGAGGTGGTCGTGAGCCTGTGGATCATCATCTTCGGCCTGCTGGGCCTCTATCTGCTCGGCAAGCTGAATTTCCCGCACGACACGCCGGTCGACCGTGTATCGATCCCCCGTTTCTTCATGGCACTCGTATCGCTGTCGTTCGCCATCTACATGGTGCCCGGCCTCTGGGGCGCTCCGCTCAAGAGCATCAGCGCGTTCGTGCCCCCGGCCTACACCCAGGATTTCAGCCTCTACACCGGCGGCCAGTTCGAGGAGTTCGACGACTTTGACAAAGGCATGGAATACGCCCGCGACAACCACCGCCCCGTGCTCATCGACTTCTCGGGTTACGGATGCGTGAACTGCCGCAAGATGGAGGGTGCTGTGTTCGATACCCAGGTGGTCGAGGGCATCATCAAGGAGAATTTCGTGCTCATCAAGCTCATGGTCGACGACAAGGCCGAACTCGCCACCCCGATCACAGTCGAGGAGAACGGCCGCAAGGTCACCCTCGAGACCGTGGGCGACAAATGGAGCTACCTCCAGCGCCACAAATTCCAGGCAAACTCACAACCCTATTATATAATTCTTGACAACGACGGCCGCGCGCTTACAGCCCCGACATACTATGACGAGAACGTCAACAAGTTTGTAGAATGGCTCAAAGGCGGCCTCGAAGAATACAAATAATGAACCCCAAGTTTACAGCACATACCCGTCAGGAGAAAATCGAGGCTCTCGGCCGGGTAATCGATGTACTCGACACACTGCGTGTCAAATGCCCCTGGGACGCCAAGCAGACAAACGAGTCGCTGCGCCCCAACACGGTCGAAGAGGTTTTCGAACTCTGCGACGCACTCATCCGCGAGGATAACCCCGAAATCCGCAAAGAACTCGGCGATGTCCTGCTCCATGTGCTTTTCTACGCCCGCATAGGCGAGGAGAAACAGGAATTCGACATCGTTGACGTGGCCGACTCTCTCGCCAACAAACTCATCTACCGCCACCCCCATGTCTACGGCGACGTGCACGCCGAGACCGCCGGTCAGGTGATGCAGAACTGGGAACAGCTCAAGATGAAGGAGAAAGACGGCAACAAGACCATACTCTCAGGCGTGCCCGGCGCGTTGCCGGCACTTATCAAGGCCTACCGCGTACAGGAGAAAGCCGCGAATGCCGGTTTCGACTGGGAACAGCCCGAACAGGTATGGGACAAGGTGCGTGAGGAAATCGACGAGTTCTCGCAGGCCGCCAAAGATGGCAGCGTGAAAGACATGGAGGCCGAGATGGGCGACGTGTTCTTCTCGCTGGTCAACGCAGCGCGGCTCTACAAGATCATTCCCGAGAACGCACTTGAGAAGACCAACAAGAAGTTCATCGCCCGGTTCAACTTCATCGAGCAGGAGGCGCGCCGTCAGGGGCGCAACCTGGCCGACATGACACTCGGCGAGATGGATGCCCTCTGGAACCGCGCGAAAACCGAATGTGTCGCACCCGGTGACACCACCACAACCGTCAGTGACAATCCCGCTTAAACCATTACGCTCCATACGAGTCTAATTATCAAATAACGCATGAGATCCGGATCATTCAGGCCGTGTCTCGACAAACCATTCAGTAGATAACCAAAGATTATGAAAGCATTACGCTTGGCCGCCATCCTTCTCGCCTTCGGCGGAGCCGCAACCTTCATGCCCCAGGCCGCACAGGCACAGGTAAACCAGCTTGGCGCCGAACTCAACATCATCCCCGACAAGGTGACACCCACCGCCGACGGCATCCGCATCTCCACCGTCATCATGGGTATCCCCGGCTCGGCACACCAGATTGACGGCGTTGACCTCAACGTCGGCACCAAACTCATCAAGGCCACCGACATCGACGGCGCCAACGTAGAGTTCGAGCGCTCGTTCATCCTCGAGGATACCGGCGCGGCTGTTGTCGAGATCGACTTCCCCTTCAAGGGCACTCTCCCCAAGACCGCCACAATGACGTTCCACACCACCAAAGGCGACATCACCTCGCCGGCACGCCAGTAACATTTGAATCCCCCTGCCACTCGCGCCCATGCGGCGCAAACGATATGATTGTTTGCGTAACTGAGAAACCCAGTGTGGCACGCGACATCGCCGCCATCCTTCAGGCAACCGTCAAACGCGACGGTTACTATGAAGGGGGCGGTTATTGCGTGACCTGGACCTTCGGACACCTCTGCACCCTCAAGGAACCCCACGACTACTCCCCGCTCTGGAAACGGTGGTCGCTGGGGTCGTTGCCCATGCTCCCGCCGAAATTCGGCATAAAGCTGATTGCCGACCGCGGCATAGAGCATCAGTTCCAGGTAATCGAGAACCTGATAAAACAGGCCGACGAGGTCATAAACTGCGGCGATGCCGGGCAGGAAGGCGAACTGATACAGCGCTGGGTGATGCAGAAAGCCGGCATAAAATGCCCGGTGAAGCGCCTGTGGATCTCGTCGCTGACCGACGAGGCGATACGCGAGGGGTTCGGCCATCTCGAAACGGCCGACAAATTCGACAACCTCTATTACGCCGGACTCTCGCGCGCCGTGGGCGACTGGATTCTCGGCATGAACGCCACCAGGCTCTTCTCACTTAAATACGGGCAGAACAGCGCCACAGGCAACCGCAATGTACTCTCGATCGGGCGTGTGCAGACCCCCACCCTCGCCCTGGTGGTGCAGCGCCACAAGGAGATCACCGACTTCAAACCCGAGGATTTCTGGGAACTGAAGACCACCTACCGCGACACGGTATTCAACGCCACATCGGGCCGTTTCAAGTCAGAGGAACAGGCCGCGGGGCTGCTTGACGCCATCCGCGAGCTCCCGTTCACCGTCACCGACGTCACCGAAAAGAAAGGGCGCGAGGCCCCCGAAAGGCTCTTCGACCTCACTTCACTGCAGGTCGAATGCAACAAACGCTGGGGCTGGTCGGCCGACGAATCGCTGAAACTGATCCAAAGCCTGTATGAGAAGAAGGTGACCACCTATCCGCGAGTCGACACCACATACCTCTCGGAAGACATCTACCCGAAAATCCCCGTGATTCTTGGTCAGATGACACCCTACGCGGCTCTGACCGCTCCGGTGCTCTCGGGCGGGAAGATTCCCAAAAGCAAGAAAGTCTTCGACAACGCAAAAGTCACCGACCACCACGCCATCATCCCCACCGGGCAGTCACCGGCGGCACTCGTGGGCAACGAACGTCAGCTCTATCACCTGATCGCGCTCAGATTCATCGCGGCGTTCTACCCCGACTGCCAGTTCATGACCACCACCGTCACCGGGCGTGCCGGCGACTGCGAGTTCCGCACCACGGGCAAGGTAATCACGTCGCCGGGCTGGCGCGACGTCTACAAGAACCAGAAACAGCAGGCCGAACCCGAAGGTGACAAAGGCGCCGACAGCGGTGACAAGATACTGCCCCCCTTCACCGTCGGCGAGCAGGGTCCGCACACCCCCGCGCTCCAGAAAAAGACCACCCAGCCCCCGAAACCCTACACCGAGGGCACACTGCTACGCGCCATGGAGTCGGCCGGAAAGACTGTTGACGACGAGGCACTCCGCGAGGCCATGAAAGAGAACGGCATCGGACGCCCCTCGACACGCGCCGCCATCATCGAGACCCTGTTCCGCCGCAAATACATCGAACGCCAGCGCAAGAACATCATCCCTACGCAGGCCGGAATCGACCTCATAGACACCATAAACGTCGAAATACTGAAGAGCGCGAAACTCACCGGCATCTGGGAGAACAAACTACGGCAGATAGAACGTGGCCAGTATTCACCCGCCGAGTTCATCGACGAGCTCAAGGAGCAGATACGAAGCATAGTGCTCAGCGTACTGGCCGACAACTCGAACCGCCGCATCGA